>JANXWW010000310.1 GCA_025350945.1 Burkholderiales bacterium | reverse complement strand
TACACCGATTTCGAGTTTCAATAATCGCGCCTGATCCTCTTCCTTGCGCAAAAAACTGCGATCCGCACGCGGGCTGATATCGGTAAACAAATCGTCCCAATCGGCGGCAGCGAGCCGATCTTCAAGCTCCTTGATCGGCGTCCCTGATGCGTACGATGCACCAATCAGCGCGCCCATGCTGGAGCCCGCAATAAAATCAATCGGAATTTGCAATTCTTCAAGCACCTTGATCACACCCACATGCGCTGCACCGCGTGCGCCGCCACCGGATAGCACCAGCGCGATTTTGGGGCGCGTTTTGGTATCAGCCGTGGGCAGCGCTTGCGCATGCACCGGATCAGATGACGGCAGCAAAATTAATGCGCACAAACCGATGAACAGAAATCGTGCAGTTGCGTTAAAACGAATAATCATAAACAAATAATCATAAACAAATAATCATAAACAAATAATCATAAACAAATAATCATGAACGAATAATCATGGAATAAAAAAATAGGTCGGTGAAATATTCACCGACCTATTGTAACGTGCCGAGTTAGTGGCACGGGGAGGAGACGTTAAGCGGCCGTCAGTTGAGTTGCGGTGCGTTAGTTGCGGGTGTCTTGCCCGCAGTGGACGGATGAATACGAAACCATGCCGCATAAAGTGCAGGCAGAAACAGCAATGTGAGCAAGGTGGCGACGAGTAATCCGCCCATAATCGCCACCGCCATGGGCCCGAAGAAATCACTTCTGGTGAGCGGAATCATGGCCAGAATAGCCGCCGCCGCCGTCAACACAATCGGGCGCAAGCGCCGCACGGTCGCATCGATAATCGCGTCAAAAGGTTTATGGCCTTCGTTGATGTCGTGCTCGATCTGGTCAATCAAAATCACCGAGTTGCGCATAATCATGCCGAACAGCGCGATGATGCCGAGCTGTGCAACGAAGCCCATGGGCTTATTGAATATCAGCAGGAAAGCGGCCACACCAATCAAACCCAAAGGTGCCGTCAACACCACAATTATCACGCGCTGAAAACTCATCAACTGAATCATCAACACGGTCAGCACCACAAACAAAAACAGCGGAATACCGGCAGCGATGGATGCGCCTGCCTTGGCACTTTCTTCCACCGCGCCGCCGATATCAATGCGATATCCGGGTGGCAGATCTGAGCGCAACGATTCCAGAAAAGGACCAATCTCACTGACAATTGTGGCGGCCTGTACGCCATCCACGCCAATATCTGCGCGCACCGTGATGGTGGGCAAACGATCACGACGCCAGATCACACCTTCTTCAAACTCATATCTCACGTTGGCGATTTGCGTGAGCGGCACGGCCTTGCCTGAACGCGTTGGCACGGACAGGCTTTCCAGCAGCGACAGGCGCGCACGCTCGTTATCCGGGCCGCGGATTAACACTTCAACGAGTTTGTCACGCTCGCGGAAAAATGTCGCCTGGGTGCCATTCAGTGAGCTATTGAGAAAGGCCGCCAATTCCTGACTGGAAATACCCAGCAAACGCGCCTTGTCTTGGTCGATGTCGAGCTTGATGACCTTCGCCATTTCGTCCCAGTCGAATTGCACGTTCGCCGTGTTCGCGTTTTTGCGCAACATGTCTGCGACCTTGCGTGCCTGCACACGCACCGTCGGAATGTCTTCGCCAGAAACGCGCAACTGAATCGGGAAGCCCACCGGCGGGCCATTTTCCAGACGCGATACGCGACCACGCACGGCGGGGAAATCGGTGTTGAACAAAGCGACAATTTTGGTGCGTAATTGTTCGCGCTCGGCAACGCCTTTGGTGGTGACCACAAACTGCGCAAAGCTGGCGGCGGGCAGTTGTTGATCCAGCGGAAAATAAAATCGCGTGCTGCCGGTGCCGATATAGCTCACATAGTTGCTAAACAAATCTTTTTCTTTATCAAGTGCGGCTTCCATTTTCTTCACCTGCGCCATGGTGGCCGCAAATGACGAGCCTTCGGCGAGCTTCATATCCACCATCAACTCAACGCGCGTGGATGATGGGAAAAACTGCTGCTGCACAAATTTGAACGCAAAAATACTCGCGGCGAATAACAATACCGTCAGCAAAATCACGGTTTTACGATGCGTCACACACCACGCAACGGCACGACGAAAACGCTTGTAGAAGGGTTTGTCATAAACGTCGTGGTCGCCGTGGTCGTTACGTGCGTCGTGGTCGTTATGTGCATCGTGGTCGTTATGTGCGCCGTGCGCATGGTGCATGTCGCCTGCGGCGGTTGCACCCTCAGGTGCCAGGCTATTGGCCATGCGAGGGCCCAGAAGCGGAATTTTTTTCAGGAAATCCGCGAACCGGCGCATGCGTGGCGTGGTGACCGGAATTCCGTTTCGATAATCCGGCAAAAATTTATAACCCAAATACGGAATGAAAATAACCGCCGCAAACCACGAGATGATGAGCGCTAATGAGGTCACCTGAAAAATCGAGCGCGTGTATTCGCCCGTGCCTGATTTGGCCGTCGCAATCGGCAAAAAACCTGCCGCAGTCACGAGTGTGCCGGTGAGCATCGGGAATGCGGTGGAGGTATAGGCAAAACTGGCGGCCCTGGTACGTTCCCAGCCTTGTTCCATTTTGATCGCCATCATTTCCACCGCGATGATGGCATCATCGACCAATAAACCCAGCGACAAAATAAGTGCGCCCAGCGAGATTTTATGCAGGCCCACATCAAACAAATACATAAACAAAAATGTGGCTGCGAGCACCAGCGGGATGGAGAGCGCCACAACAAAACCGGTGCGCACGCCAAGGCTGAAAAAAGTGACGGCAAGCACGATGATGACGGCCTCGGCCAACGAGCGCGCGAATTCGCGGATGCTGCCCTGCACGGCTTTAGGCTGATCGTTGACGCGATGTAGCTCAAGGCCAACGGGCAAATTTGCTTCCAGCTTGTGCAGCACGGCATCCAGATTGTGGCCGAGCTGAATAATGTCGCCACCCTGACGCATCGACACACCAAGGCCTAACGCCTCGTCACCCATAAAGCGCATTTTTGTAAATGGCGGATCGGCGTAGCCGCGCCTTACGGTGGCGATATCGCCAATTTTTAGCACGCGACCATTCGCACGCAGGGTGAAATCGCGAATTGCTTCCACGCTGTCAAATGCGCCTTTTGCCCGCACAAAAATTTTGTCAGTGTCAGTCTCAAATGCGCCGCCTGGGGCAATCGCGTTTTGCGCTTGCATGGCCTGCACAATGGTGGTGCCATCAATGCCGAGCGTGGCTAGTTTTACATTCGATAACTCGATATAAATTTTTTCTTCCTGTTCGCCAATGATGTCCACTTTGGAAACATCAGGAACGCGCAGCAGCTCGCGACGCAGGCGATCTGCGTAAATCTTCTTGTCTGCATACGAATAACCTTGCCCGGAAATCGCAAAAATATTGCCGAAGGTATCGCCAAATTCATCGTTGAAGAATGGCCCCAGCGCGCCTTGCGGCAGTGTTTGGCGAATATCGCCGATGCGCTTTCGAACCTGGTATGAAGTCTCAGGCACCGCAGCGGCGGGCGCGGCATCACTGATGGCAAAAAAAATCAGCGATTCACCGGGACGCGAATAGCTGCGAATGAAATTGATATTCGGCACTTCCTGTAATTTTTTCTCCAGCCGCTCGGTAATTTGCTGATCCACATCCGTCACAGATGCGCCGGGCCAATTGGTGCGGATGGTCATGAATTTAAACGTGAACGGCGGGTCTTCAGATTGTCCCAGCCGACCAAACGAGACAACACCAATCACGGCCAAAATAACGATTAGATAGAGCACAAGTGGCTGATGTTTCAGCGCCCATTCGCTCAGATTAAAATTTTTCATAGTGATGACGTAATTGTTTTTTATTTTGTGGCGACGGTCGTGCTCGGCTCTACTGGCTCCATCGATGGCGGTGCGGGAGTTGTGGAGGAGGGCGCATACGCGACTTTGCCATCGCCAGTCACCACCGAATCCGTAATCGGTTTGACGATTTCGCCCTCGCGCAGTTTATGCACACCCGCCGCGACAATGAGATCACCCGCCTTGATGGTATTGGCTGCATTTGATGCATCAGGTTTGATAAATGCCGATGTCTCGCGATACTGCAATACAGTGACAGATTTCAGCGTTACTTTGCCATCAGCAGCGATCTGCCATACGCCCGTGGTATTGCCGGCTGAGCTTACTTTTACATACAGCGCCGACAATGGCACGGTGAGCGTATCGGCGTCGTTGCTGCTGCCAAACACAGCATAGGCGGTCATGCCGAGTTGCACACCTTCGTCAGGCGATTGCAGCGCAAGTTTGGCCAAATAGGTTCGTGTGACTTGATCGGCTGAACCGGCGATTTCGCGAATTTTTGCGGCATAGTATTTCCCCGGCTGCGACCAGAGTGCTACTTTTAAACCGGCCAGATCGGATTTCGATGCGGTTTTAAAATCGGCCAATTTTGATTCGGGAATTGTAATCACCAATTCCTTGTCTTTTGGGTTCGCGATCTTCATGACTGCCTGGCCTGCCGCTACCACTTGCCCGGCCTCGCCCATTACTTGTGTGACTACGCCATCGGTTTCCGCGAGCAGCGTCGCGTAGCCTGCCTGATTGATCGACACATTGGCCTGCGCGCGTTGTGCATCCAGTCGTGCGCTGGCGGCATTGGCGACGTTAATTTTCTGATCCAGTGCGGATTGGCTCACAAAGCCCTTCGCAAATAAATCCTTGAAGCGCTTTAATTCTGCACCCGCAAATTCAGCCTCGGTTTTTTGCGCCGCCACTTGCGCACGCGCAGAGTCGGCCGCGAGCCGCACATCCTGCGGATCCAGGCGCGCGAGTGGTTGGCCTTTTTTGACAATAGCGCCGGCATCGACCAAACGCTGGGCAATTTTTCCGCCCACACGAAATGCGTGATCGGCCTCAATACGTGCACGAATTTCGCCGGGATAAATTTCTGTTTCCGATCCGGCACCCACCTTGATTTTGTACGCCAGCGCGGGGCGGGGCGCGGGTGCGGCAGCCTCCTGCTTGGCGCAACCTGCCATGATGGCAATGCTCATCATCAACAGTGTCGTGCTGATTGCATCAAAGATCGCGCGAAAGGGATGGTGGGGATTTGCGAAAGTTGAAATCATGAGAAAAACCTTTTTAACGTCATAAATATAACTGACCAGTCAGTAAGTTACTCCGCTTTTGGCTAGGTGTCAACGGTACTTAATGGCGCAAATTGCCCCACGCATCAAATTTGGGGTGATACTTGTTTTGTTGTTTGAGCCGCACGTGATTCCACTCCCACATTCATCCAAGGAGCAGCAAATGCATAAATCCATATTCAATCAGCATGGTGCTGAAACAACAAGCGATGATGACGTAAATGTAATCCGCCGCGATTCCATCGTCCGGCTGGCGATGAGTTCAGCGCTGCTGCTAACGGGCGCACCTGCTGCGCTTTATTCACGTCATCT
Organism: Burkholderiales bacterium; assembly: GCA_025350945.1. Classification (GTDB taxonomy): domain Bacteria; phylum Pseudomonadota; class Gammaproteobacteria; order Burkholderiales; family Usitatibacteraceae; genus UKL13-2. The sequence continues at coordinate 4,606 of JANXWW010000310.1, read as the reverse complement.
TTACGCCCTGTCGCTGTCTGATTTGTCGCAAAAAGATGCATCGCTGGGCGTGAAAACGGCGCTGGAAAAAGGCGCTGAGGTGGCCGTGTCGCTGCTAGGCAAAAATGATGGTTTTTGGGGCAACGACAAAGTGCGTATTCCGTTGCCGGACTGGATCGAAAAAGCTGAACGCGCGATTAAACTTTTGGGTCGCGGCAAGGATATTGATGATCTGAAACTGGGCGTGAATCGCGCGGCGGAGCAGGCTGTGCCACAGGCAAAAACGCTGCTGGTGAGCGCGGTGAATAACATGAGTGTGCAGGATGCGAAAAGTATTTTGACCGGTGGCGATAATTCAGTGACGAGTTTTTTCCGCGATAAAACCCAGGCGCCATTAAACACAAAATTTTTGCCCATCGTCACGCAAGTCACCGATAAAATTGGCCTGGCGACGCAATACAATGAATTCGCCGCACGCATTCAGAAAACCGGATTTGTGCAGCTAAAGCCGGAACAGGCACGAGTCGAAACGCATGTCACCGCCAAGGCGCTCGACGGTCTTTACTACATGATCGGAGAGGAAGAAAAGAAGCTGCGTGAGAATCCGCTTGGCGCGGGCAGCGATATTCTGAAGAGAGTTTTTGGTGCAATAAAGACTTGAGAAATAAAGACTTGAGCGATAGCTAATTTAAATCCGCAAGCGCAAGCGTAATATCAATGCTCATACTGACCGCATAAGAGTATGCATTACATCTTTAACTTTTCGCTTTAGTCTCATCAGGTTTTGACGTAATATCATTCATTAACAATTTACATGCCTGTCGCGCTTTTGTTGATGGATTTTTATCCATTTTTTTCATCCAGTAGCCAACATTGAAACCACCGTATGAGCCTTGAAAAACTAGCCAGCGACCACGTTATTCTGACCAAGAATGATGAGGCCATCAACGAGCTGCAACGCCTCGGCATCAAGCTGCCGTCTTCACTTTCAAGGCTGCTGCATGTCATCGATAATCGCCGCACGTTCAAGCAGTGTGTGACCGACCCTCGTTTGACGGGTGCGACCGACACCGATGAATCGTTGCGGAGTCTGATTCGTTTAGGCTTGGTAAGTGCCGTGCCAGCCGCATCATTAACGCAAATGCAAAATGAACCGAACCTGACCGCCACCACGCGTTTAAAAGTGGTTGCTGCTGTTAATGATCCGATGAATCTTACGCAGGCGATTACGCCCGTTCGTCCAGTTACGCCCGATGCTGTTAAACCGCCGCCCGTTTCGGCGAAAGAGTTTCTAAAAAACACCTGGGCCAGCGAGCCGCCTAATGTGGCTTCTGACATCAGTTCACCCATCGGAATTCGCGCGGCACCGCAGTCAGAATCACAGTCGTCGATGTCAGAAGAAGCACGCGCGCAGTGGGAAAGTGAAGTCGATGCACGACATCTCGAAACCGTCAAAGGCACACTGGTGCAAGATCTGCGGCAAATTCTTGGCCGCGATGTGTTGCTGGTGCAAGGCAAAATTTTATCCGCCAATAACGGCGAGCAATTGATCCGTGCGGTGACTGCGTGCAGCCGTGTGCTTGAGGCAGCGGTGTCGAAAGAAGCATCGGATAAATTGATGGATGCGTTTCGGCGGCATTTTAGTTAGGCTGTAGATTCGGCGACTAAATATTCACCGTATTTAATTGCGGAGTCTATAACAGCGAGAAGTATTTAAAACCCTAGCGCTGGCGGGCATTCTGAAGCAAAAATGCTTTGAAACTCCCGCTATTGCTAGGGTTTTAGTATTTTTGCAACTTCAAAACAAGAGCGCAAAGGTGACGCATGCTAAAATCATGTCTCACTCTTGCGTCATTCTTTTCAAGCGAAAATTCTATGCCCGGCAGCACCCTCGGCACACTTCTTACGGTCACAAATTTTGGCGAATCTCATGGTCCGGCGATTGGCTGCGTCGTTGACGGTTGCCCACCCGGCATGTCGCTAACCGAAGCCGATATTCAGCTCGATCTGGATCGTCGCAAACCCGGCACCTCGCGTCACGTCACGCAGCGCCGTGAAGAAGATAAAGTCGAAATATTATCAGGCGTATTCGAGGGCAAAACCACCGGTACACCGATTGCGTTATTGATTCGCAACGAAGATCAACGCAGCAAAGATTATTCAAATATCGCGTCCAGCTTTCGCCCCGGTCATGCCGATTACACGTATCTGCAAAAATACGGCGTGCGTGATTATCGCGGTGGCGGGCGCTCATCCGCACGGCTCACCGCGCCAACCGTCGCCGCAGGCGCAGTCGCCAAAAAATGGTTGCTCGAACGCTACGGCGTAAAGGTGCGCGGCTATCTTTCGCAATTGGGCGCACATAAAATCGCCTTCGAAAATTTCGATGAGGTTCACAACAATCCCTTCTTCGTTGCGAACGCGAAAATCGTTAATTCGCTCGAAACTTACATGGATAAATTGCGCAAATCCGGCGAGAGCTGTGGCGCGCGAATTAACGTGGTGGCGAGTGGCGTGCCGGTCGGCTGGGGCGAGCCGATTTATAACCGGCTCGATGCCGCAATCGCATTCGCGATGATGGGCATTAACGCGGTGAAAGCGGTTGAAATCGGTGCCGGTTTTGCGAGCGTGGAACAGCTCGGCACCGAGCACTCAGATGAAATGACCCCACTTGGATTTTTATCCAATAACGCTGGCGGCGTACTCGGCGGCATTTCCACGGGGCAGGATGTAACGGTCTCGATTGCGATCAAACCAACGTCGTCGATTCGTCTGGATCGTCAGACCATTGATACGCAAGGTGAATCAGTCGTTATCAATACCCACGGCCGCCACGATCCGTGCGTCGGCATTCGCGCCACGCCGATTGCAGAAGCAGTATTGGCGCTGGTGCTGATGGATCATGCGCTGCTGCATCGTGCGCAGAACGCTGATGTGGTGGTGACCACGCCGCGGGTCCCCGCTGTAGCGCCCGCGCATGCAGCTACCTCAACCGCACGCACGCAGGAAAATCCCGATCCGCATGAAGCCTGAAAGCTGATAGCACGCCACAATCCAAGTTCCACAATTTCGATTAGCCAGACGGCAGCGCCTTGATCGACCGAAGAATCGCCCGTACGATGTCTTCGCGTTTATGCAGATCCTCCATACGGTTCGGCGTATCGATATTCAGCGCAAAAAATACTGGTCCGCTCGGCCACTCCACCCAGCCCACCCACCACCCCATTCGCCCTTCCCAGCCGGTTTTGGCGCGCAAAATCCAGTCGCGACCGGCCTCCACAATCGTAATGTCTTTTACCAAACGTTGGTGTTCAATGCGAAACGGGAGTTCATTGCGATAAAGTTTTTTCAGAAACGAAATTTGCTCGTAGGCTGAGATCGCAAGATTGCCATCGACCCAATAGTTACCACGCGCAGTGGTTGGGTCTGCGTTTCCGTAATTTAATTTGCGAAGGTAATCCCTCGCCCTGTCTTCCCCGATTTGTTTTGCGAATTTCTCGTACACCCAAATAGTCGAGTTGCGCACCGCAGATCGCAGGTCCTGATCTTGATTGTGCGCGGCAAAACTTCGCGCTACGCCATCCCATCTAAAAACCTGAAACTCATCACGAACCGCACCCGCATCCAGCGCCATGAGCGTATGCGGAATTTTGAATGTAGACGCAGGTGAATAACGCTGTTTCGCGCGAGCTTCATCGTAGACCAAAGTGGATCGAATGCCTTTGCGCTCGTCGGCAACGACGATGGTGCCTTTTGCGTTGAACTCTGCGAAGTACTTTTCCCAGTCCGCGCGATCTTGAATTTTTTCTTGTGCATGGGTAGCTGAGATAAATGCGAAAAATGAAAACAGTATTGTGAAGATTTGGGCTCTCACGAAATTTCCTCTAACGATACTTTAGCGACCCTTCAACGACACTTTAACAACAAATTATTTTAATCTTTCTGGGTTCAATTCCTTGCCGCTTGCGGCGTTATGACGGCAGGGCGGGCAGCCGACATTCAATCTCAATCATCACTTTCCTTAACAAACCGCAATCCCCGCTCATCCCGAACAAACCCCGCCGACTCCAACGCCGCTTCATTCAGACCCGCGCCACGTTGAGGATCGTTCTCTGCATCTTTCTTTGCAGCAACCGCACCCACCAAAACCTGCTCCGCCCCGACGCAACGAAATTTCGTTACCTGCTTCCACGATCTCGTCAGCGCATCCGCAAATATCAACAACAAATCACCTTGCGCGCCCATGTGCAGTGCGGCGTCAATGGCTTTTTGCTCGTCGGGAATAATGCTGATGGCGGCATCGGCCACACCTTTGGCGCGCAGCACTTTGGCGAGCATGCCGGGGATTTCGTCGCCGTCGCGGCCTCGTAGCGAATCGTCGCGTCGGCAGATGTAGTGATTGAATTTTCCAGCGACGGTTTCAGCAATGGCAACTATATCTTCATCGCGCCGATCACCGGGTGCCGAGAGCACGATAATGCGGCGACCCTGCACATCCAGTCGCCCGGCCAAATCGGCCATCACGCCGACGGCATGGGCGTTGTGGCCGTAATCAAAAATCACTTTGAATGGATGTTCGTCAAACACATTCATGCGGCCTGGCGCTTGATAGAAAGTCGTGTCGAAG
>JANXWW010000297.1 GCA_025350945.1 Burkholderiales bacterium | reverse complement strand
TCGTTGGCGACAGAAGGTTTTTCGGCGATGATGAGGCGTTTGGTCACGGGCGGTTTCGTTTTCTTTTGGGTCGAACAAGATGTGATTGCTAAGTTTTAAAACGGCAAAACGGCACAGATGATAAACAGGATTCGCTGATTTTTACAAGCGTCGTCAAAATCTTGGTGTTTTTGGTAGCGACGAAAAACTCATCGCATGCGCTGAAAGAAGACTACCGCATCCGCTGATATTTACCGCCGGGAAGCGAAGCAATCACACCCTCAATTTCTAGCTCGGTAACTCTCAACATGACTTGGTCAGCGGGCAGGTCAACTCGTTCCATTAAGGCATCAATTGAGACCGGATCGTAACCCATTGCGACCAATAATGGATCGTCGGCACTGCGATTCAACTCTTCGCCAACAGTGGATGGCTTGGTTCCGCTCACAACGCTATTGCGCCAGTTCAGCTCGACCAGAATATCATTTGCGTCGTCGACTAATTTGGCGCCCTGCTTGATGAGTTGATGGCAGCCTTTGGAAAACGGTGAGTGAATTGTGCCAGGAATGGCGAATACTTCGCGGCCCTGCTCAGCGGCCTGACGCGCAGTGATGAGCGAGCCTGACGCAAGCGCAGCCTCGACCACCAGTACACCACGCGACAAGCCGCTGATAATGCGATTGCGTCGCGGAAAATTCTGCGCAAGCGCAGGCGTACCCAGCGAGAATTCAGAAATAATCAGCCCTTTTTCCGCCAACTCTTTTGCCAATGCTTTGTTGCGTGCAGGATAAATAAGGTCGAGTCCGGTACCGACCACCGCAATTGACGATGCGCCGCCATCCAGCCCGCCACGATGTGCTGCCGCATCAATGCCCAACGCCATGCCGGAAATAATGGTCAGGCCTGCGACTGATAATGCACGTGAAAAAGCTTCTGCGTTTTGCAGGCCAACCGGGGTTGCGTTGCGGCTGCCCACCACCGCAACACCCGTTGCGCCGAGCAGTGTGCGATTGCCTTTGAGATACAAGACGGGTGACGGATCGCTGATTTCCAGAAGGGACGCCGGATAGTCCTGATCGGCTAATGTCAGCAGATGATTTGACTCGCCCGCCAGCCACTTTTTGGCAGCGTCCAGCTTGTCAAGATCCGCACCCGCCGTAATGGCATCGGCGACTTTGGCGCTCACGGTGCGTGCAAGTGCAGATGCGGGTTGCGCCAGTACGGCCGCGGGCGAGCCGAATTGGGCCAGTAATCGGCGGAGACCTTCCCCGCCCAGCCCGGGAATTAAATCAAGCGCTAGCCAGGCATCAGGCTCAGCACCGCTATGTGGATAGGGCACGGGCGGTGTGAGTGAACAATCGCAGCTATGATGCCTTGAACGCCCTAAACACCTTAAGGCGTCTGCACCACATCGCCGACCTTGAGCGAGCTCTTGCTACTCATAACCAGCGCGTATGAAACCTTCTCGAACGTGCGGAATACAAATATCAAGCCATTGCGTTCATCGGGCAGTTTTACCTGCGCGGGAATCGGGTTGTCTGGTTTCTTATCGTCGCGATACTCTTTGTCGATATTTTTGAGATCTTCACCCACTTGTTTGAAGAATGAGCTGACAACCGATTCATTGCGAGCGCCAGCCGCGACATCGTCGGTAGAAACAACTTTTCCACGTCGCGAAGTGGCCAGCACATGCCCAACTTCCATGCCATCACGTTTGCCCAGACTCACGACAACGATGGAGTACTGTGCGCTCTCATCGACGCCACCCACAATCGACACCACCGAGCCTTTCACTTGTTTATCAGGGCTGCGCGGGCTGTATGAAGGCACGGCGGCTTCCACGGTGGGTGTCAGGCGATCACCACGGCCGATTTCTTGCGTGGATTTAATGATTTCAATGGAGGTGCCTTCTGGAATCGGCGCGCCGTTTACTTCGGCCGATTTACCAAAACGGCTGACGCGCGCATCACCAAGATAAACCGCTTCGTAGCCCAATACTTCCTGTGTGGCCGGATCTTTCAGTGCCTTGCCAGGGCGAAATACTTGCCATTTCAAACCTTGTTCCTCGCGAATGCCAGCCGCATAGGCGCGATTGCCCGCACCCACAATAACGCGTTCGTCTTCGGTCGCCACAATCCGCGGCGCATCCTGCAGCGCACCTTCATCAATCACCAGTGGCACCGTTAAAAATGGGCCAATCACTTTTGCGGGAATGGACGGGACAGCTTGCGCAATCTTCTCGGTGCGAATTTGCGGCGAGAGTTTTACGGTACCGCCAGTCGAGTTCGCGCCGATCGACAAGCGTGGGTTGCCGTTGGCATCGTAGGTCAATGTAATAACATCGCCTGGATAAATCCAGTGTGGGTCTTTGATCTGGCTGCGATTCATATTCCAGATTTCAGGCCAGCGCCATGGTTCTTTCAAAAATTTCCCGGAAATGCCCCAGAGCGTGTCGCCTTTTACCACGGTATAGCTGTTGGGCGCGTTATCGGCAATGGCCAGCGGACGCTTGGTTGGACGCGTTGTGGCGCGCTTTACAGGGGCTGGCGTAGGGGAAGGCGTTGCTGTGGATGCAGGTGCTTGTGCTGCCGGCGCTGTTACTGAACCGGCAGGAGCCGCCGCAGTACTGGCAGGTGCAGCCGCAACAGGTGCCGCCGTTTTCGGCGCCGCTTTGGATTCTGCCGCAGCGGATGGGGTGGCTTGCCCTAAGACAGCTTGGGGAACGAATCCTGATAAGGTCAGGACTAAGAGAAGGGTCTTGGTATTTTTCATGGCCGGTCTCGCTCTATACGGCGACTCAATAGGGTAAAAATAGAGTAGTAGCAGCGACTTCTGCAGCTTACTACCTCACTTAAGCCCCCCTTAAAGTGCCCGCAGGATTATTTTCAGGTTTGCTCGCGGATTTGCTAGTTTCGACGACTTCCACTAGACTTGAAACCTAGTGACACGCCTCAAAGTTAAAGTATTCTCTGAAGATTCTGCACTTAATTTATTCAATTCGCAAGCAATTATGGCTATTTTGGACGTTCTGACTTTCCCCGATCCCCTCCTGCACCGTACCGCGGAGGCAGTGAAAATCATCGATAACAAGGTTAAAAAGCTGGTCGACGACATGGCTGAAACCATGTACGAAGCGCCAGGAATTGGCCTAGCCGCTACGCAAGTAAGCGAGCTCAAACGCATTATGGTGATCGATATTTCTGAAGAGAAAAATCAGCTACGCGTGTTCATAAACCCGGAAATCATTAAAAAAGAAGGTACTGCCATTAACGAAGAAGGCTGTCTTTCGGTGCCGGGTTTCTACGACAAAGTAGAGCGCGCCGAGACCGTGATGGTTACCGCCCTTGACCGTGAAGGACAACGGTTCACGATTAACGCCTCTGGCCTACTTGCAGTGTGCATCCAGCACGAAATTGATCATCTTGATGGTCACGTATTTGTTGAATATTTGTCTCCACTCAAGGCCAACCGCATCAAGAATAAATTGGTAAAACGTCAGCGTGAGCTGGAGCGCGAAATGGATATGGCCACGCCGCGTCGTCGCGTTGCCTCAGTTCGCGCCTAGGTCTCAATTCAAGTTTATTTTCGGGCACGCACGCCTCATTCAACTTTTAGCACCCGCTTCCGCAAACGCGCCGGCTTTATCGCCGGCGTTTGTATTTTTTCTGCTGTAAAACCTTCAAGCCACGCGCCATGCGACTTATTTTTGCCGGAACACCGCCATTTGCAGTCGATGCGCTGAATGCCCTGCATGCCGCCGGGCACGACATCGCGTTGGTGCTGACGCAGCCAGATCGGCCAGCCGGTCGCGGCATGAACTTGTTGCCCAGCGCGACGGCAACGGCTGCATTAAAACTGGGGTTGAGAGTTGAGAAGCCGCCCACCTTGAAAAACGCTGATGTGCAGGCGATGCTGAAATCGGCAGGTGCAGAAGCAATGATTGTCGCGGCTTACGGATTAATTTTGCCGCAGGCGGTGCTGGATATTCCTCAGCGTGGCTGCCTCAACATTCACGGTTCTTTGCTGCCGCGCTGGCGTGGTGCAGCACCGGTGCAGCGCGCGATTGAGGCGGGCGACACCGCTACTGGCATTGCGATTATGCAAATGGATGCGGGCCTAGATACAGGCGATATATTGCTGGAAAAACAATTGCCGATTGCGCGTGATGAAACCAGCACAACTTTATTTGCCAAACTTACTGTGCTGGGTGCGAGTGCGATTATCGAAGCACTGGCGAAACTGCCGACATTGATTTCCCGTCCCCAGCCTATTGAGGGCATGACTTACGCGAAAAAAATTGAAAAGTCGGAAGGCAAAATTGATTTTTCGTTGCCCGCAGACGCAATTGAGCGCAAGCTGCGTGCGTTCGATCCATTTCCGGGTTGTGAGGCAACGCTATCTGAAGGTGGCGACAGATCTACATTGAAAATTTGGCGGGCCGCAGTGGTAAAGAATCCGGAGACGGCGGCACCAGGAACCATCGTAGCGCTAACACCGCAGTCATTACATGTAACCTGCGGGATTGATTTATTGTCAATACAAAGCGTGCAAAAACCAGGTGGAAAGCGCATGGCGATCACTGATTATTTACGCCGAAATGCGCATGTCAATTTAAAAGTCGGAGACGTTCTCACGTGATTTCAATTCAAGTAGCCAGCGCTGAAGTGGTCGGTCTGGTGCTCAGCGGCAAAAACCTCGACCGCGTGCTCGACACCATCAGCACGCCAAAAAAACCGCTCTCGCCAAACGAGCGCGCTGCGGTGCACTCAATTTCTTTCGATACGCTGCGCCACTACGGGCTCATCTCTTCGCAGCTTGAATTGTTGCTGTCGACCCCGATAAACGATGCGCCGGTGCGCCATCTGCTGCTGGTAGCGTTAGCGCAACTACAGTTTTCAAAAGCGAGCGATCATGCGATTGTTGATCACGCCGTGACCGCAACCGAAACGCTTGGCTTCCCGCGCGCGAAGCCATTGGTGAATGCAGTGTTGCGTAATTATTTGCGCACACCCGATAAATTCAAACGAGAGCGATTCAAAACGGATTTGGCACTTTATGATTTTCCGCGCTGGTGGACCGAGCGGCTGAAACGCGAAATGCCCGCACATTGGGATGATGTACTTTTGTCCGCCGCCGATCATCCGCCCATGGGGCTGCGCGTGAACGCGCGACGCGGTACTGTCGTTGATTATTTGGCGAAACTGGCCGCAATTGGCATGTTAGCTGAAGCGCGTGGAGGCATGGCGATTGAGCTCACCAAACCAGTTTCTGTGCATGAGTTGCCGGGCTTTCGCGACGGCTTTGTGTCCGTGCAGGATGAGGGCGCGCAGCGTGCTGCGCATTTGCTGGGCCTCAAAGATGGCATGCGTGTGCTGGACGCCTGCGCCGCACCAGGTGGCAAGGCGGGGCACATTCTGGAACTGGCGAAGGTCGATCTGACCGCGCTCGACAGCGACAAACATCGCCTGAAACGCGTTCAGGAAAATCTGGATCGTCTGAAATTTAAAGCAACGTTGAAAAACGCCAATGCGGCCGAGCTTGAAACGTGGTGGGACAAAAAACCATTTGACCGCATTTTGGTTGATGTACCCTGTTCTGGTTCGGGTGTGACGCGCCGTCATCCAGACATCAAGTGGCTCCGGCGCGAGACCGATTTGGGCAGCTTCGCCCGGCAACAGTCGCGTTTGCTGGACTCGCTCTGGAATTGCCTCGGTGTTGGTGGTAGATTGCTGTATGTGACGTGCTCTGTGTTTCGCGCTGAAAATCAGGATGTTGCGACCCAATTTTTAAACGCCACGCCCGATGCCAAAGCGATTGATATTGCCGCACTAGTCGCGATGCCGGATAAAGAATCAACGCCAGAAAAATCAACACCAATTGGCCCCGACAAAGATGCCACGCCAGCCCTGGAACACGGCCAACTCCTTCCCAATGAACATCACGACGGTTTTTACTACGCCCTGTTTCAAAAAGAGGCGCTGCCGGGAGACGCTAAAATCTCTCATGGCACTAAAACCGCGCGTAAAACGACATAGCGCCCCCTTGTTGCGCCTATCGATGGCGAATCAATGGTGATATCGCAGCGAGCCCTCCTAACTCGTTTAAGGGCGATGTTCTGCGCGCTGATGTATTTGCTGCTAGTGGGTGCTACCGCTGCGGCCGATGAGGCGACCATCCGCAATCCAAAACTCGACGTCACCGAAGACGGCTACCAAGTCAGCGCGGATATCGATTTTCAACTCACCAGCTCCATGCAAGAAGCCGTACGCAAAGGCGTGCCACTTTATTTCGTGGTCGAATTTGAGCTGAGCAAAGGTCGCTGGTATTGGTTCGATCAGAATGTGGCCAGAGCATCACGCGACCGCCGGGTGAGCTACGCACCGTTGACAGATCAGTACCGAATTGCAGTTTCCGGTGTTTCGCAAAATGTCGCCACCATTGAAGATGTGCAACGGTTATTGTCGCGTGTTCGGTCGTGGACGGTAATGCAAAAAGGGCGTTTAAAACCCGGCGAAAAATATGAAGCCGCGATTCGCTTCAGGCTCGATAACGCGCAACTGCCCAAGCCATTTCAGCTTGATATTCTGGCGTCAAAAGACTGGAACCTGTCCTCTGAATGGGTGCGCTGGACGGTGGTGGGCGAAAATGAGTCCGCACGACAAACAAAGGCCGCGCCATGATTCAGCGCGCCATTATTTTGGTCTGTATGGTGATTGGCGTGGGCCTAATCACGCTAATGTTCCGCGCCAGCAGCAACAATACTTTCCTCGGCGAATACTACACTTGGCTGTTTGGTCTGGGTATCGCACTCACGGTAGGCTTGTTGGTGCTGATTGCGTATCAAATTTTTTCACTCGTACGAAAACTTCGTGGACGCGTTTTTGGTTCGAAATTGGCATTACGCTTGATGGCGGTCTTTGCGCTCATGGCAATGATTCCGGGTGGCTTGGTGTACGGCATTTCGGTGCAGTTTTTGAATCGCTCAATTGATTCCTGGTTTGATGTGCCGGTAGACAAAGCGCTAAATGCGGCATTGAATTTGAGCAAAGGCGCGCTGGACGGCGCGCTGGTGGAGCTCACGCGGGCGGCGCGCGAAGCGGCAGCCAAAGTGGCGCTGGGTGAATCTGATTACGCAGATACGTTAAAAAAAGTTCGCAGTACCAGCGGCTTTGATGAAATCGCCTTGTTCGCGGTGGACGGCACGCCATTGGCGTCTGCCTTTGCGTCAACATCAGCATCACTGCCAGCAGAAGTGCCTAAACTGTTGCCGAACGCTTTGTTTACCGATAAACCAACCCCACAAGAGTTGCGCGATGCCGATATGGGCATGACCGTTCAGGCAATCGAGACCGTCAATGAGCGTGGCTTTCTGTTACGCGCGGTTGTCGCTGTACCGACGGCATCGCTGTCGTCACCACTGCCGCGCGCAGAGGGCCGCCGTTTGATTCAGGTGGTGCGTGCCGTGCCCAAGGCGATGGCGGCAGATGCACAAGCCGTGGAGGCGGGTTTTAACGACTACGCACGCTTGGGTCTGCAACGAAGTGGCTTGAAGCGATTGTTTGCGTTGACGTTAACACTCGCGATGCTGCTCACACTCTTCTCCGCACTGGCGATTTCGTTCCTGCTTTCAGAACGACTTGCGGCACCGTTGTCGGCGTTGGCGGAATCGACGCGCGCCATTGCCAAGGGCGATTTTTCGAAACTCAATCCGGTCAAAAGCCGCGACGAATTCGGCGTGCTCACGCAATCTTTTAACACCATGACGCGTCAGTTGGGTGAGGCTTCAGATGTGGTGGCGCGTAAACAGCAGGAACTGGAAAACGCCAACACTTATCTGGAGTCGATACTGGGTAACCTTACCTCCGGCGTTATTACCTTAGACGAGCGCTGGTATGCAAAAACGATCAACAAGAATGCGCAGGATATGTTGGGTTTTGATCATCAAGCGGTGAAGGGTTTGAAGCTTCCCGAATGGAGCCAGCTACAGCCGCGATTAGCACCGCTAATTGACGAAATCAAGGCGCAATTGGTGTTGTCACGCGATAAAGCGTGGGAACGTCAAATCCCGTTTGAAGGGCCGCTGGGGCAGCGCACTTTACTGGTGCGCGCCACCAAGTTACCGGCCACCATTGATTCGGGTTTTGTGTTTGTGTTTGACGATATCACTGGCTTGATCCAGGCGCAGCGCGATGCAGCCTGGGGCGAAGTAGCGCGCCGACTTGCGCACGAAATCAAAAATCCGCTAACGCCGATTCAGCTTTCCGCCGAGCGTTTGCAGATGAAGCTTAGCCACAAACTTCAGCCCGCAGATCGCGACATGCTGGCGCGTTCCACTAACACTATCGTCGCGCAGGTCGGCGCGCTGAAAAGCATGGTCGATGATTTTGCCCTTTACTCGCGAAGCTCGCGTCTCAAACCTGTGCCGGTGAGTATCAACGAGCTGGTGCAAGATGTACTTGTATTGTACGAGTCGATGAACGTTGAAATTGATCCTAAGCTGCAAACCGATGTGCCGCTGATGATGGCGGATCCTGCGCTGTTGCGGCAGGTGCTGCACAACCTGATTCAGAATGCACTCGACGCGCTGGCAGGGATCAACGCGCCAAGGATAATGATTGAAACCAAAGTGGTTGAAGACACGATACATCTGGTGATTGAGGACAATGGCAGCGGCATCAAGGATGATGTGAAAACGCGTATTTTTGAGCCGTACATTACGACCAAGCCGAAAGGCACCGGGCTGGGCTTGGCGATTGTGAAAAAGATTATTGAAGAACATGGCGGGCGCGTCAGCGTGACTAACGCAGAACATAAAGGGGCGTGTGTTGAGATTGCGCTGCCCATATTGACTACTACGCTGAGCGCCGTGGCGAGTGCGTCATTGACACCGCCCGCAGCGAATGACAATAAAGCGATAACAGAGTGAAGATTCAAGGCAATCGTGCAACAAATGCGCAGCAAACCTAATAGCCGTATCATGAAGTCAAGTTAAGGTGGGAAGCATGTCTGCAAATAATATTTTAGTTGTCGATGATGAAATCGGCATCCGCGAACTACTGTCAGAAATACTCAAAGACGAAGGCTTCGATGTCCGGTGCGCGGAAAATGCGGCAGCGGCTCGCGCGATGCGACGTGCGGCGCGACCTGATCTGGTGCTGCTTGATATTTGGATGCCGGATATGGATGGCATTACCTTGCTCAAAGAGTGGGCATCCACCGGGCAGTTGACGATGCCGGTGGTAATGATGTCAGGCCACGGCACAATTGAATCGGCGATTGAAGCAACGCGCATTGGCGCATTTGATTTTCTGGAAAAACCGATCAGCCTGCCCAAATTAATCGCCACCGTGGGTAAAGCGCTCCAGGGTGGGCGCATATCGCCCAAGCCGGGGCTGACCCTTGAGCATCTGGGCCGCGCGAAGATCATGGTGGAATTAAAGCAGCGCATCGATCAGGTGAGCCGTCTGAAAGTTCCACTGCTGTTGAGCGGCGAGGCGGGCTGTGGTTTTGAATTAATCGCCAGCACGCTGCGTCAGCGCAATACCGCGTGGGTTGCACCCAAAGACCATGCATGGCTCGCGGAAAATCCGTTTGCGTCGCTGGCTGAAGCGCGCGATGGCGTGTTGTTCATTGAGAATATTGAGCTGCTAACCAAAGCTGAGCAAAAGGGCCTCGTGCAACTACTCACCAAGCTCGAAAAGTTCAATGTGCGTCTGGTGGCGGCCGCTTCGCAGTCCATGACCACACTGATTGAAACGGGTGAGTTTGACGGCGCGCTGTTGACACAACTGTCCGCTGTGACGCTAAGAATTCCCTCGCTTCGTGAGCACCCGGAAGACATTCCTGAACTGGCCAGTACGATCATGCTGCAAATGGTGGAAGCCAATGAATCGCCGATGCGTTCATTCAGTATTGGCGCGCTCAACGCGTTGCGAAATCTGGAGTGGCCGGGCAATTTGCCTGCATTGCAGAATGCAGTAAAGACGTTGGCGTTGACAGGGCTTAATACTGAAATTTCGGCAGATGATGTAGCGCGCGTGGCGCGTGAATCGGGGCTGGATGTGGCCAGCACGGTGCCTGCGCATGGCATCATTGAATATGAGTTACCGCTGCGCGAAGCACGTGAGCGATTTGAGTTTCAGTATTTTCAGCACCACATCCGACGCGAGGATGGCAATATGTCACGCGTTGCGGACAAGGTGGGATTGGAACGCACGCATCTCTATCGAAAATTAAAGCAGTTGGGAATACGCCCCTCCGGCAAGACCGAGTGAATTAAGGAACCTCTAATCAAATCCAATGAAGACAAAAACAGCATGATGAAATCCAAAGGATTAGGCCGCGGGCTGGATGCATTGCTCGGCGGCAAAACGGATGCGGCAACCAGCAACGAAAGCGAGCTGCGCGAGTTAAAAATCGGCGATTTAATGCCCGGCAAATATCAGCCGCGCACGCGCATGGATCGCGGTGCGCTGGAGGAATTGGCACAATCGATCAAGCAGCGCGGCATTGTTCAGCCTATTCTTACGCGTGCGGTTGCGGGCGGAAAATTCGAAATTATCGCTGGTGAACGTCGCTGGCGCGCAGCGCAGATCGCGGGGCTTACGACCGTGCCGGTGCTGGTGCGCGAAATTGCTGACGATGCTGCGCTCGGCATTGGCTTAATTGAAAACATTCAGCGAGAAGATTTAAACGCGATGGAAGAGGCCGCCGGTATTTCCCGCCTAATTGAAGAATTCAAACTCACCCACGAAGAGGCGGCGCAAGCGGTAGGTCGTTCGCGTGCGGCGGTGACGAATTTGCTCAGACTATTGGAGCTGGCAAAACCGGTGCAAGACATGGTGATGGAAACCAAACTCGATATGGGTCACGCGCGCGCGCTGCTCTCGCTCGCAAAATCAAAACAGGTGGAACTAGCGCACCAAATCGTGCATAAAAATTTGAGCGTGCGCGATGCAGAGCGTCTCGTTAAAGCTGAATCTGCACCGCCAAAAATGGCCAAGACTTCATTGAGCGCAGATGTAGATACCAGACATCTTGAGAACGATCTCGCCGAAAAATTAGGCACGCGCGTTGCTATTAAGGCCGACAAAAAAGGCAAGGGCTCGTTAACGATTTCGTTTTCGGATTACGAGCATCTGGATGGCATTCTGGAGCGCACTAAATTAAAGTGACCGCATAGGAGAGAATTCAAAAGCATAAGTGCTGGCTGGGGTTTCAAGCGTTTTATGCTTGAAGATACCCGTATATATTGGCGTTTGATTTTTTTGGAGGGCTGGTTCAGGGACATAGGGTTTGCCCTAGTTGTTAAGTTACCTTGCAAATAATATGATCGTGATTTGCATCAAGGTAAATTTCATCATACAGGGGATCAAATCATGGCGGCTAACATCGACAACCTCCCACAACGCTTCGACTATGCCCGCACCGAGCATGATGACGGCAATAACAATAACGAATCCGCCAGCTTAGAAGGACAAAGTGCGCAACCCACCGAATCAACGATTGCCGCACCCTCGGAGCAACAGAGCCAATCCGGCGG
>JANXWW010000226.1 GCA_025350945.1 Burkholderiales bacterium | reverse complement strand
ATGCGCGTACGAACGTGACTGTTTTAATGCCCGAAGCCAAGCACAAAAAAGACAAGGCAGATTGGAAAATGGTGCTGATACCCATCGAATCCATCGAGCATGGCGCACGGCAGTTATTGGCGTTTGGTGGTGAAATTGAAGTGCTCGAACCACTGAAACTGCGGGAGAAAATTATCGAGGATGCGCGCGCAGTCATTGCGCGTCATCTTGTGGTGTAACGCTTTTTTATAGAGAAACCGCAAGCCTGCCGCGTTTTTCATCGACTCGTATCAGAATAATTAAGGCCGCCAAAAAGAAAACCCCCGTAATCAGCATCGCGAGCCGATGATTATTGTTGGTGATCCATGTGACTGCGCCATAGGTGAGTGGACCCAAGACGGCAGCGAGCCGCGTCGCAACGCCCCAGAGGCCAAAAAATTCGGCAGCACGATCTGTTGGTGAAAAGTAGGCGACCATTGCGCGGCCGGCCGATTGGCTCGAGCCCATGCAAATGCCTGCGAGATTGGCGGCCACCCAAAAGAGGTTGCGCGTTGTGGCAAACCACGCAAATATCACCATCAGTATCCAGCCGACCAGTGTGATTGCCAACGCGCGTTTTTTGCCGATTAAATCCTGCAAATAACCAAAGCCAAATGCGCCAACGCAGGCGGTGACGTTCACAATCAACACTAAAATAAGCGTGTCTTGTGTGGTGAAACTCATTACCTCTTGCGCATAAATTGCTGCCAGCGTCACCACGGTGGAAACGCCTGCCTGATAACAGGTGCCGCAGGCGAAAACCAGAATCAAGTCACGATAACGCGATGCCTCACGCGCGGTGCGCATGAGTCTTGACCATGCGTTTTCAGTGGGCGTGTGCGTGTTCGTGTTCGTGGCAGCAGGCTTTGCGCGCTCTTGCAAAAAAATAAAGGTAATCGTGGCGCCCGCCGCATAAACAGCAGCGGTAATTACCATTGTTAAAGCAATCGCATCAGAGGTTTTTTGTCCTCGCGCCTCGGCCCCCATAATCCACACGAGGCACAGACCGAGTGCGATGAGCCCGCCTACATAGCCCCAGCTCCAGCCCCAACCAGATACTTTGCCAAGCGCTTCCGGTTTTGCCAATTCCGGCAAAAATGCCGCCGTAATATTTTCACCCACCGCGTAGCAGAAATTGGAAATGATAATCATCGCCATCGCCCAATAAATCGCGCCGGGGCCCGCAAAATAGAGCAGGGCAGTACTGACCACACAACCTGCGGTGGCCACAAACAGCACCCGTTTTTTTGCGGCATGCGCATCGGCATAGGCACCCAGCAAAGGTCCCGCAATCATGACCGCGATGTACGAAACCGCGAGCGTGGCGGTCCACGCAAATGTCGCCCACGTGGCACCACCGGCAATAACAGAAACAAAATAGGCGTTAAATACGGCCGTCAATACGACGGTGGTGTAACCCGAATTGGCGAAGTCGTACATCGCCCAGGCGAATACTTCACGTTTTTTGACACCTGCATTAAGCGCGGAATTCATGCTCGCCATCATACGCGAGCAGCGCTATGGAAATGTAGCGCTATTGCAGCGTATTTTGCAGAAACAGTTTTGCTTTTTCCCAGTCGCGTTCAACGGTGCGGGTGCTGAGACCGAGTGCTTCGGCAATCTCCTGCTCGCTCAAGCCACCGAAATAGCGCATTTCCACCACCATCGCCAGGCGCTCATCAATAGTGGCCAACTCTTCAAGCGCTTCGTTGATGCGCAACACTTCATTTTCGGGCGAACAAATTGATTCTGCGATGTTCGTATTCAGCGTGATCTCAGTTGCGTTGCCGCCGTTTTTAAGCGTCAATTTTTGGCGAATCAAATCCACCACGATGGATCGCATAACCCGTGATGCATAGGATAAAAATCCCAGCCGATCGTCGAGAACAAAATTGGCCGCATTCAGAAATCGGAAATACGATTCATGCACCAGCCCTGTCGTGTCCAGCATGGTAAGTTCACTTGAACGGCGCAATCTTGCATGCGCTAGGCGGCGAAGATCGTCGTAGAACGAAGCGAATAATTCATCGACGGGTGCCTGTGCGGGCCAGCGGCCAATGCGCGATGGCCCGTTCTCGGTGCGTGTTGAACGCATAGCTGTGCAATTGTCGGCGGTGCTAATAGTACTCATGGTTCTTCTCTTAAAACGCTAACGTTTTGGTTGAAGAGTGCGCGTTCTGTTGTCTGATTTTTAGTTTAATTGCTAGCCAAATCATAGCAGCGCCAAGGTTTATCGCAATCCCCCGAACACGGTATGGGACAGCTTCTTTTTATGGATTTACGAATATCAATCTCTATGACAGTTGCGCCGTTCGGAGTATTTTTGCTCCGAACGGCAAGCCAGGCGTGCACTTTGATTAATTTATAGGCTGGCTCGCCTTATCAAAAAATAATGCGTGGCTCATGTCTGGTTTCTTTGGTGGATTTCGTATTCATTAGTAAGGCTGCATTTTTTTCGTAGTCTGCTTTCGCTAAACCCAAGATAAAGGAATGCGTATGAATTCGAATCTGGAAAATTTTTTTCACGGTATCGGCGAAGGCTACCTTCAGTCCTCAAGCAAAGAATCACGCCATCGCAACGTGGCATTTGCAGGACCCGATAAACGTAACAACAGCAAAAATCAATTGAGCAGGCAACGTGAACAGATCAACCAGGGAGCAACGATGGTGGTGGTCATCGTTACGGTTTGGGCAGCTATTTTTTTCGGCTTTGTAGTGGCAGCGATGTTTAACCCATAGGTCTGTGAGCTATTGGTTGAGCGTAATAATTTCAGAATCAGACCTCGATAAGGATTTATCATGAACACAAACAGCATGAATGTAACAACTACACCGTTTCAACACCGTCTGGCCGAAGGCTATGGCTTGTCCGCCGAAGATACACATCAACGCTTTGCTGATGAATTCACAAGCTCCAATGTCATCACCACTATCGATAAAACATTGCCACCAGTGAGTGGCAAAGCCGCGCTTTACGCACTCATGATGGCGATGTGGGCCGCCATTATTTTTGGTGTGATGATGGCGATGGCATTTGCTGGCTAATGCTATCGTTAGCTTCTATCGCGTCCACTAGCTCGACGATTTTGATACGCTTTCAAATGTGTATATGCCACATTGATGATCGAGCTATCCAGCCCATGCTCGCGCGCTTTATTCAGCATGTAACCAACAATATGATCGGCCTCCACATCGTTGCCCGCTTCCAGATCGCGCAGCATCGAGGCGGTGAGCGTTGAGCCGCTTGAATTGAGCACGCTGTCAAATCGCGCCAGCACCTCCGGGCGAGGTGCGTAACCCTCTAGCTGTGCAATTTTGATTGCGCAATCCGAATATTGGCGCATCAATAATTTTCCGTCGACTGTCGCTAGTACCTCGCCCACATTCGCGCGCATGAGGCAGGTAATGCCCGCCAGCGTGGACAGAAATGCAATTTTCTCCCACATATCAAGCATGATATTTTCAGAAATTCGCCAATCTACAATCGTGTTGGCGAAAGCCTTGCCGAGCGCTGTGGCTATTGCATTTTGGCTGGGTTCACGTGCGCCCCACACAATGGAGTGGGTCGGTGCCATCGATTTCACAATGCCATCTGCCGTGAGTGTGGCCGCGATTTGGCAACTGCCGCCCATCACGCGTGATTTGCCGAATGCTTGATCTAACGCGTCAAGATGCGCAATGCCATTCAACAGCGGCACCACGCAGGTTTCTGCATGCATCGCGAGTGAAATGGCGGCAATGCTGGCGTCAAGATCATAGGCTTTGCAGGTGAGAATAATGATGTCGAATTCGCCCTTGATCTCATGGGCAAGTGCGGTTTTCACTTCAAGCGTTACGCTGGCCGATGGCGCTTCGATTCGTAAACCGTCTCGCGCGATTTGCGCGTAGCGCCGCTCGCGCACCAGAAACGTGACATCCGCACCGGCCTCGTGAAGTCGCCCGCCAAAATAGCCGCCGGTACCGCCTGCGCCCAAGATCAAAATTTTTAAATTATTATTATTCATTTCACGCTCTCTGCCGCGCTTTCCATCGCGCCAATTGCTGCTATTTTTTGCTGCAAAAACGCAACCGCAGTTTCCAGTGTGCGATCACGATTGGCGATGATGTCGGCTTGCGTTAATTTCACTTCCACATCTGGCATCACACCAAAGCCCTCGACTCGATTTCCTTTCGGTGTGATAAAGCCCATTTCGCTATAGGCAAGCTGCCCGCCACCGGGTATGTCGGCGTAGCCCATATAACCCAACAAACAGCCGCAGGTGCGCGCACCGATCAGCGTTGCGCGGCCCAGATCCTGCAAGGATGCACTGAATATCTCAGACGCCGAGGCGCTGTTTTGGTTAGTCAAAATAACCAGCGGATGGGTGTAGGCGCTTTCCTTTGAGCCATTAAATTCTGGCTCAAGTTTTGTCGTCTCGATAAAAAATAACGTGGGCGCCTTGCCGGTGCGGGTGAGAATTTTTGTGCCTTTGGTTTTCTCACTCAAAAATTTTGTCGCCAGATTGGCCGACATCGACAACGATCCGCCGCCGTTATTGCGCAGATCAATAATCATTCCCGGTGTGGTTGTCATTTTGTCGATGGCTTTTAAAATATTGCCTTCAAGTCCACCGACAAAATTTGAAAAGCTGACATAGCCAAAACCGGAGGGAAGAACGCGTTGCGTAAATTCGGGCGGGGTTTTGAAGGCGCGCCGCTTGAGGGTGGCAGCAATTTCGCTCCCGTCCGCGCGAACAAAAATAAAATCTGCTTTTGTATCAACTTCACCGGCCAAAATTTTGCGCACCGCGCCCCGGCTGCGTGCCCATGCCGTGGACGAATCGCGCGCCTCTACAAGCATGCGCCGATAGAGCGTGAGTGCGGCTTCATTGTTAATGGTTTTAATGGTCATGCCCGCACGTGCGCCTGCCCACCAGGCATCGGATTCAGGATTCACGTTGGTGACCAGCAGTGCGCCATCCAACTCCAGAAATCCAAATCCCAGCGAATGCGATTCGCTTATTTTCTGTTGTGCAACCTGCTTTGGTGCTTGCACGCGCGTGTGCGAATCCTTGAGCTCACCGGTCATCTTGTCGAGCAGTTCCCAGTACTCATCATCGGTTTTGGTAGCTGCCAGCATGGGCGCATATTTGGCACGCGCAGCAACCCAGTCAACACCGTTGAGCTTGGGGTCGTAATATTTTTCGTTAATGGTTGTCCACACATAATCCAGCGCCGCCAATTTCCACGCCCCGCCGTCGACTGTTGGCACCGGCGTATCTGCAATCGGCGCAGGCACATGGATGCGGCCGATGATGTTATGCGGGTCGAC
>JANXWW010000194.1 GCA_025350945.1 Burkholderiales bacterium | reverse complement strand
AGACACGAGGACTGAAAATCCTTGTGTCGGTGGTTCGATTCCGCCCCAGGCCACCAAAATAAAGACGCCCCGCAAGGGGCTTTTTTATTTTGATCGCTTATGTCAGTAATGAGGACATGCCTTTAAAAAAGGTGGCGGAATTTAGGGCAAACGCGATGCAGCAAACATCGTGTCAATCAGCGTGGTAGCCAGAACAACCCATGACGAAACAACATTTACAACTGCTCATAGACAAGATCGATACGCCCATTGGTGAATTCATTATCGTCGCAGATGAGGCAGGAAGTTTGTGCGCGCTTGATTGGTCGAGCCATGAAGCGCGATTGCAAAAATTATTGCAGAGATATTATGATGCTTTTTTTAGTACTTTCACGCTGACATCAGTGCGCAATCCATACGGTTTTGCCGATGCGATGCGTGCTTATTTTGCGGGCGATACGGCCGTTATTGACAAGCTGCCCGTGCGTTTTGGCGGCACGCCTTTTCAACAGCGTGTGTGGTCACAATTGCGCCGCATTGCTTGTGGCACGACGATTTCGTATTCCGAATTGGCACGTCGCATCGATCAGCCGAAAGCCGTACGTGCAGTGGGTTTTGCCAACAGTGCGAACCCGCTGAGCATCGTCGTGCCGTGTCATCGCGTGATTGGTGCTAATGGTAATTTGACGGGCTATGGCGGCGGAATAGAGCGCAAGCGCTGGCTGCTCGCGCATGAACAATCAACTAAAAATTTCTGAAATAAAAGCAAGATTTATGATGAAAAATAGCCGAAAACACGGTTGAAGTATCGGCAAAAAAAAGCCCGCATAATGCGGGCTTTTCTTGACTTGTAAGACGTACTAGCGATAACCCGACTCATTGGGATTATGAATAATCCAGATCAAATTGCCGCCCGTAAAATTACCCAGCGAGCCGCCCGCAAAAATCAAACGACCCTGGCCTTTGAAAGTCATCTCGTAGCGATGGCGATCACTGCCGAAGTAAAACGGAATCCATGCTTTGCCGGTCACATAGGCACCTTGGTCAGTCGGCTGTCCCACGTTATCGACTGCTTCGCGCATCGACATGCCAATTTCCAGTTTGGCAAATTTACTGTTCGGCACAACAACGCCGGTAATTTCACCTTCCCAGTCACTGCGGCCTTTTACCGTTTTGCCGGAGCCGCTCTCGATTTTCGCCGAATCAATGACCTCGCCTTTTTCGTTCATGCCAGACCGCGGGCCTTTGGGCGTGGCGGGCGCAGCCGTGGCGCTGTCGTTACCGGTGGAGCCAGAATTCGTCGTCACACAGCCTGCGATTAGCGATGCGGATAAGGCGATGGCCATGAGCAGATTCCGTTGAGAAGATATTTTCATTTTTTATGCTTTCTGTTGAGTTGATAAAAATTGCCTACTGAATTTGAACTTTATTATCCATCGAATAAGCGTGCGAGCTTACACAAAAACGCATGATGCTCAATAGTATCAACCATCATGATTAAACTAAAATTAATCACCAGCACTGGTGCGCGCTTTCAGGCAAATATGTGCGAAGACGCCCGCCAAGTGGCGACTTTGCTATTTATAAACGATGCGAGCATGCGATTAGCAATGCGTCCACCGCGCTTCGATTGAATCAATCGCGCTAAACTCCGTGTTTCTTCATACGTCTAAAAAACCATCATGACCGAACGCCGCTTTGCGCTGAATAAACGGGTTGCTGTGACCGGCGGGGCCGGATTTTTGGGTTCGCATTTGTGCGAGTTGTTGCTCTCGCACGGGCACGATGTGGTGTGCGTGGATAATTTTTTTACCGGCACCAAAGACAATATTCGGCACCTGCTGAATAATCCACGCTTTGAATTGATGCGCCATGATGTGACGTTTCCGCTCTACATTGAAGTCGATGAAATTTTTAATTTAGCCTGTCCCGCCGCACCGATTCACTATCAGCATGATCCGGTGCAAACCACCAAAACCAGCGTGCACGGCGCGATCAATATGCTCGGCCTCGCCAAGCGATTGGGTGCCAAAATTTTGCAGGCGTCCACCAGCGAAGTCTATGGCGATCCGGAGCAACATCCGCAGACGGAGGCCTACTGGGGCCGCGTGAATCCGATTGGTCCGCGTGCGTGTTACGACGAAGGCAAGCGTTGCGCGGAAACATTATTTTTTGATTACCACCGACAACATCAGTTACAGATAAAAGTCGCGCGCATTTTCAACACCTATGGCCCGCGCATGCATCCCAACGACGGCCGCGTGGTATCGAATTTCATTATGCAGGCGCTGCTGGATATGCCGATTACAATTTATGGCAGCGGGCAGCAGACGCGTTCGTTTTGTTATGTATCAGATTTGCTCGATGGTTTTTTGAAATTGATGGCGACCAGCGACGAGATCACCGGCCCGATCAATCTCGGCAATCCGCACGAAATTACGATGCTGCAATTAACCGAATCGGTCATCAAGCTCACCAATTCAAAATCGAAATTGGTGTTTAAGGACGCGCCCGTGGATGACCCTGCGCAGCGCCGTCCCGATATTACGCAAGCGCAGCAAAAGCTGGGTTGGCAGCCGCAGGTGTCGCTCGAAGAAGGCCTGAAAGAAACGATCAGTTATTTCGATGCGCTGATTCGTAAAAACGGTATTACTGCGCAATCGCTCGCTTGATCTCACATTGCTTTTTCGCTTTAATCAACGTGCGATTTGAATGAGAATTTCGTCCTCAGATTTGCTGTCGCGCCGCGTGTTCGGTTTCTCATTTGCAGCGGCGGTGTTGATCCTTCTCGTCGCGCCATTTCCATCGAGCGCGGGTTTGCGCGGCGCGCTCCTGTTGCTGTCCGCTTTAGGTTTGATCTTCGTGTTTGTTCGAAACCGTGGCAACAGTCCGTCGGTATTACCTTCGCGTCTTTTGATATTTTCAGCGCTGGCATGGGTGATTACCGTTGCCCTCTTTTCAGCATTCGGTCCCGACGCTCGCGCGAGTCTTGGCGCATGGCGCGGCGCGGTGCTCACACCTGCGTTAGCCTGTGGTGTTTTCTATGTGCTGACGAAAACGCGTCGCGATTTACTCAGATTCAGTCTCGTGTTGCTAATTGGTGTGGTCGTTCTTTCGGTCATGCTCGTACACGATCCCTTCCGTCCCGAAGATCCGACGCACACCGCGCTGTATGGTGGCGTGGGTCGCGTCACAATGTGGTTCACCACGCTTGCCCCTTTACTGCCACTGGCGTGGCTCGCACCGCACCGCTGGCGATTGATGGCGCGATTCGGTTGTTTGATGGCCATCGTGGCAATCCTCATCGGCACCTGGTTTAGCGGCAATCGTGCGGCGTGGATTTCCTATGCGCTGATGTTGACTGTCGGCACACTTGCAGCGATCTGGAGTGCGAAGCCCAGAGGCATTTCCATGCGTGCGCTGCTGCTGGTGATCCCGTTACTCGCTATTTTGGGCGCAGGGTTTTATGCGAGCTCGACCTACCGCGCCAATGTGCATACCAACAACAGCGAAACGCCGGTTGAATTTTTACTGAAGGATAATCGCGGCGGCATCTGGCGTACGGCAATTGAAATGATTGAGGAAAAAACGTGGGCGGGACATGGTTACGATCTGGATCGCGTGGGCGATGATTTTACGAGCCGCTTGAGCGATACGCGGCTACGAGGTTTTATTCGCCACGGTCACAATGTGCTGCTTGATTACGCGATTCAAATGGGTGTGTTTGCGGCGGCAATTCTGGCGCTTTTATTTGCAGCACTGTTTCGTGAATTCTGGCGCTTGGCGGAATCGCAAAAAAACGAACGCGATCAATTTGCGCGCATTGCCGCGATTTGCGGTGTTGCATTGATTACCGGTGTGTTTGCGCGAAACATGATTGATGATTTTTTTTCGCGCCACATGATTTTGCTGTTTGGTGCGATGATCGGAATATTGCTGGGCGTGGCGAATCGCAATAACAGTTAAGTTGTTATCAACCGCGCCAGTTTTTGGTAAACGATCGCATCGGCAATGTCCTTCACCGATTTTTCAGCTTCAATGTAAGTTGCGCGTGGTCCAATCGGTGCCCATTGTGCGGAGTTTGAATAGACGCGCACATCCGCAAACATTCCCACCACGCCGCCCGGACTAGCCGCCGCAAAATGCATCATGCCGCTGTCGGGCAAGATCGATGCCCTGGCGCGAAACACCATCCCCATCGCCTCTTTGAGCTGTCCACGAAACGGATGCAAATACGGTAGCTTGGCATCAAGTACCTTCTGCGCAACATCATCATCACCGGGGTAAAGCGAATTATCTTTTGCCCCCGGCGTCCAGATAAAAACGGTATTGAGTGCATGGGTTTCTTTTGCCCATTTGGCCCAGCGCAAAATCTGTTCGCATGACGGCTGATTGGCCTCTACGCGCGCACCTATGCCGATAAGCAGATAACTTCCAGCAGACATTGCTTTGCCCGCCAGCCAGTGATCTGCAAAATCCAGCATCGATTGCGGCGGATAAAATTCGGGCGGCGGCAACGCCAATGGCAGCTTAATTCCCAAGGGTTCCAGCATCCTTGCCATTTGCGTACTCTCGTGTGAGTCGTCATCCGGCGTGAGGCTATCGCTAACCTTGCGCCGCAGTTTTTCATCAGTCGCGTAAGCCACCGTGCGTTTCGCACTCGCGTGCAAGGTGCGCGCAATGGCACGATGCGATTCGTGCCCGCCAGCAGCAATCGCCACATCGTAGCGCTGCACTTTTAGTGCCACATACATGTTTACCTGTCGCCACGCCGCGCCCAAATCGATTTTGCGGCCCGTGCGCACGCGCCCATACGTCCAGCGCCGATCAATACATCCATTACCATCGGCGACCCACACATTGTATTCATTGGCGAGCAGATGAATTTCAGCATCAGGCATTGCATTGCGGAGTACGCGCAGCATCGGCGTTGTGAGCAAAAGATCGCCGAGTTTGGCGCGACTGACGACTAAAATTTTCATGCTTTTTATTGCGCTACTTCAAACTGAAAACTGCAACCGATGCAAGCTCGTATACAAACCACCGCGCAGCAATAGTTCCGCATGCGTGCCCGATTCAACAATCCTGCCTGCTTCCAATACAAGGATGCGATCTGCCTTTTCAATCGTTGATAAGCGATGCGCAACAACCAGCGTGGTGCGGTCGCGCATGAGCGCATCGAGCGCAGTTTGCACGGCACGTTCCGATTCGCTATCGAGTGCGGAAGTTGCTTCGTCAAGCAATAAAATCGGCGCATCTTTGTACAACGCACGCGCAATCGCGATGCGTTGGCGCTGTCCGCCGGAAAGCCTAGAGCCGTTATCGCCAATCTCGGTATTGAATCCATTCGGCAAGGCATCGATAAAATCGAGGCAGTGCGCGGCTGCGGCGGCTTCTTTCACTTTCACCATATCGGCATT
>JANXWW010000192.1 GCA_025350945.1 Burkholderiales bacterium | reverse complement strand
GAATTCCGACACGGTTAAGCCTGCATCGCGTGCCATCGCGGATAGCTCGGCAGGCGTGATGAAACGTTTGTATTCGTGCGTGCCTTTGGGCAATAAATTCAGCACATATTCTGCGCCGACAATGGCGAATAAAAACGATTTCGGATTGCGATTGAGCGTGGAAAAAAATACCCAACCGCCGGGCTTGACCAACTTGGCTGCCGCGCGAATGGTTGAGGGTGGCTTAGGCACATGCTCCAGCATTTCCATGCAGCACACGCAGTCAAAAATTTCTGGTTGTTCATCCGCGATTTGCTCGGCGGCGATCAAACGATAATCGACTTTTTGCCCACTTTCAAGCAAATGCAGCTGTGCAACTTTCAGCGGTTTTTCCGAAAGATCGATACCGGTCACATCAGCACCGCGTACCGCCATGCTCTCCGCCAAAATGCCGCCACCGCAACCGATATCAATGACGCGTTTACCTTTCAATCCAACCAGTTTGTCGATGTAATTCAGGCGCAGCGGATTGATGTCGTGCAACGGCTTGAATTCGCTATTCGGGTCCCACCAGCGTGATGCTAGCGCCCCAAATTTGGCGAGTTCGGCGGGGTCAACGTTGGGTTTGATCGTTTCGGCGGATGACATAAATGAATCCTGTTGTTAAGGCAAAACCCTTTGCCGGACGAGGTGTTTGAGCCAAATATGCCTGAAACTACACGCCATTGCTAGAGTTTGCAAGTACGATTAAATCGCTTCCGAGGAAAATCGTTGTTGCCACATTTTACTCTTTGACTTTATTTCATCACTATCCAGCTTGATCAAGACGCGATTATCCATGATGAGTTCCCCCGCCACCCACGAATGCGTGACCTGCTCGCGCCCGGCGGCGTGGAACAAATGTGATGCGGGGTCATAACAGGGCACACACTCAATATCGGATAAATCAACGGCCACCATATCGGCCGCTTTGTTTGGCACCAGCGAGCCGATTTCGTTGTCCCAGCCTAGCGCACGCGCGCCGCTCAGCGTCGCCATTTCCAGCGCCAGGTGCGCGGGAAGTGCAGCGGCATCGCCAGAAATTCCTTTTTGCAGCAGTGAGGCCATGCGCGTTTCAGCGAGCATGTCCAGCCGGTTATTACTGGCGCAACCATCGGTGCCAATACCGACATTGATTCCTGCCTCAAGCATCGCCTTGATCGGCGCAATACCGCTGCCAAGTTTGAGATTCGAGACGGGGCAGTGTGCTACGTTTACGCCCGTTCGTGCAAATAGTTCGATCTCGGTCGGATTCAGGTGCACGCAATGCACCGCGATCAGGCTCGGGCTCAACATGCCCAAACGATGCAAACGCTCAATCGGGCGCATGCCATGTTGCTTGGCCGCATCGCTAACTTCAACATCTGTTTCGTGAATGTGCATCATGATCTGCACCTCCATCTCGCTGGCGATGGTCATGATGCGCTGGATCGTTTTGTCGCTGACCGAATAGGGCGCGTGCGGCGCGAGCATGAGCTTTAAACGTGACTCACCGAGAAACTCCTCGCGTGAGGCGGTCGCTCTAGCGAGATAGGCTTCCGCATCAGCAGCATACGGCGTGGCGAATTCCAGAATCGCACCGCTGACCGATGCGCGCATGCCGGATTTAAGCGCGGCGCGGGCGGCAACATCGTGATAAAAATACATATCGGCAAAGCACGTGGTGCCGGAACGAATCATTTCTGCTGCCGCAAGTTCAGTTCCGTCGTAAACATAGCTTTCAGACAAATGTTTTGATTCGGTCGGCCAGATATGATCGTTTAGCCAGGTCATTAGCGGCTGATCGTCGGCCAGACCGCGCATGAGTGTCATGGCGGAATGGCAATGAATATTGATGAGCCCGGGAATCAGCACGTGAGTGGCGAGCACGGTTTCAGATGCATCGGGATAACGTTTTTTTGCCTCTGGCGTTGGCATGATCGCATCAATGCGACCATTGCTTATCATCAGGCTATGGTTTTCATACACAGTTGCGCGCGGCTCGACCGGAATAATCCAGCGTGCGGAAATAAGTTGGGTGTTGTTATTCAAAGGATGGCGCTCAGGAAGGGTTAATGACTAAAACAGAGAATAATCATTATGGCAGGCAGACATCGCATGCATAGATGCGTGTCAGAAAAATTGAATCAAAGAAAACTGCGAAACACTATTCCAGAAAAGAAAAAGCCCCGCCAGAGCGGGGCTTTTCAGTTTGAAACAGTTTACTTATTCGAAACGCCTTTGAATTCGATATCCACGCGGCGATTCTTGGCACGGCCTGCATCAGTCTTGTTGGTGGCAACAGGTTGTGTTTCGCCTTTGCCCAAGGTGCTGATCTTGGCGGCTGGAATGCCTTGCGACACCATGTAGTTCTTGACGGCCGTTGCGCGGCGCTCAGACAGCTTCTGGTTGTAAGCATCAGTACCGCGTGAATCGGTATGACCGGTCGCGATAATGGCTTCAACATCCAACTGCTTCATCTTGGCGATAGCTTCATCAATGGACTTTTTGCCAGCCGGTTTTACAACCGACTTGTCAAAGTCAAACAGCGCTTCGGCCTGAATGGTTATAGATTGTTTTACTGCAACTGGTGCAGGTGGGGCTGGTGGAGGGGTAACAGGCGGTGGAGCTACCGGTGCTGGTGGCTCTACTGGCTTTGGCGGCTCTATTTTCTTGGCTACACAATCAGGATGATCCACACTGTTCAGTTCTTGAACGCAAGCGCCAGATCCATCACGGACGACGTTGCCCTGAGCGTCGAGCAGGTTGGGGGTGACACCTGCTATTGCGGTGGCCATAAACACAACCGGGGCGGCTGCAAGTAGCTTAGTGATCAGCGAACTCTTCATTTCATACTCCCGAGATAAGTAAAGATTTTTGTCGTTGCCAGCGTTGCGGTTAACAAAAGGAAAACAAAAAGTAAAAAAAGTACAGAGTCTAATAACTCAATCAATGATTGGTGCGGGGAAAACAGCTAATTCACAATTCCGCAAATAATGCTGCTCGAAAACACAGATACCGCTGCAAAAATTAAGCCTGAATGTCCCAAATACTTGCAAAATGATACACGAATCGTTCTGTCGCGTACAACCTAGCCGAGGGTTTTAACGGATTGGCTACGCGATTAGTTGCAGATAAACAACACCGCGTGAACTAAACCCCGAAAAGGAGTAAAACACTACAGGTAGTGTGTCGAGTTAGTGTACCCCCCAGACCAATTGTGGTTTTGAGATGCTTTTACCATCAGACTGTGGATTTTTCCAGTAAAGTGTGATAAGTTACACTGCTTGTTAAAAATTAAATTCATTTTAAATCAAGGGTTTACAGACTTTTGCGTGCATTGATTTAATGCTTTGCAAGTTACTAGGACAAATTATTTCGTCACTGGTTTTCAGCACATCTTTCTTGTGCCCATTTGCCGCTGTTTGCGCTAAGCAATTTCCTGTAGCTACAAACCAGTCAAGAACAATAGCAACATACTGATATAGAAGGCATCATCGTGACCGAACCGCAACCGCCGCAATTTGCCAAAGAAACCCACCCGATTTCAATCGAATCGGAAATGCGCACCAGTTATTTAGAATACGCGATGAGCGTGATTGTTGGTCGCGCGTTGCCCGATGTGCGCGATGGCTTAAAGCCGGTGCATCGCCGTTGCCTGTTTGCGATGTTCGAACAATCAAACGAATGGAACAAACCGTTCAAGAAATCCGCCCGTATCGTCGG
>JANXWW010000149.1 GCA_025350945.1 Burkholderiales bacterium | reverse complement strand
GCCGGACAATATACATGTGGGCGAAGACGGTGAAACACGCTTGCTCGATTTCGGTGTCGCCATTTCCGGCCTCTCGCCAGCAACCAGCGTGCGCGCACAAGCCGGCACACCAAGTTTTCTTGCACCCGAATTATTTACCGGTGCCGCCGTGTCGCCACAAACTGATTTGTATGCCGCGGGCGTGACCCTGTATCACCTGCTCACGCGCAAATATCCTTACGGCGAAATCGAGCCGTTTCAACATCCACGCTTTGTTGATCCGATCTCCCCCGCGCGCTATCGACCTGATATTCCAGCATGGCTGGAAAACGTCATCCTGAAAGCCGTGGCGCGTGAACCCGCGCAACGTTTTGAAACCGCCGAAGAATTTTTACTCGCTCTCGAGCGCGGTGCCGCACGACCACTAGCTGCACCCAGCGCAACCCCATTGGTGGATCGCGTGGGCGACAACAAGCTGCGCATTATTTTGGCACTATCGAATCTCGCCAATGTGATATTGCTTTATCTGCTGCTGGTGTTGTCGACGAAATAAACTGAACCAACACCAGCATAAGAGCGGGTTTTAAGCCATTTTTGCTCTGAACGCCTCACCACTCCTGGTGCTGTACCGCTTGCGTGTCAGAAAAATCGTTATTTTGCGTCTACTTTGCAGCGCTTCATTTTTCCTCGAACGAAATCGTGATCCGCGTCCCGCAAGGTCGATTCTCTTCGATGCTCACCGAGCCCGCATCACCATAAAGCTGTTTCACGCGCTCGCGAACGTTTTTCAAACCGATACCATTCGACGCTGAATTTTGAAATCCCAGCCCGGTATCAGCGACCGTAATGGCGATTTTATTGCCTGCGCGTTTTGCGATCAGCGCGACTTCGCCACCCTCTATTTTTGGCTCCAGACCATGCTTGATCGCATTCTCAACGAGCGGCTGCAACAACATGGGTGGTATAGCAACGTCACGCAAATTATCGGGTAAATCAAAGCGCACTTTCAGTCGATCACCCATGCGAATTTGCAGGATCGACAAAAACATTTTCATGGTTTCAAAATCAGCCGCTATCGTCGTTTCATGCTCGCGGGTCGCGGCGAGGGTGCCACGTAAATACGCGATAAATTGCTCCAACATTTGCTTGGCTTGATCGGGCTGAGTGTGAATAAGCCCCGTCACATTTGCCAAGGTGTTGAACAGAAAATGGGGCTCGATCTGCGCCTGCAAGGCTCTAAGTGATGCTTCGGCTGCCGCGCGCTCGGCGGCACTGGCGCGTTCGCGCTCTTCGGCCAAATCAATCTGTCCGGAAAGCTCGTTCACGCGCCGCCGCCAGATAAACGCCAGCACTGCCGAGATACAAAGTGACAGCGCAAAGCTGGTCGCAAACTGCCTGGGTGTGCCGACCCACTGCTGCATGCCACGATAGCTTGGCAACAAGGACATTAAAAAGAATGTCGCGGTAGTGATGCCTGTTCCCATAACCGCATAGGCGGTCACCACGACCACAAACGCCTGGCGATTGACGCGCCGCATGACAGGCCCGAGAAACGACAACACAAACCAGAACGCAAAGCCAATCGCGTTGGAAACAATCATGTTGTTGCCAAATGCGCGCAGGAGCTGACTAAATGAATCAATGCTGTCCGACATGATCACGCCAAGAACTGTGAAAGCCGTGGCGAACATCGCGTTGAATAACAAGGAGTAAATCAAATTGCGTAAAAAGCTGCGCGGCCAGCGACGGAAAAAAGCGATGGCTTCAAGCGGATGAAAATGTTCGCTCTCGGTGAGCGAGCTAATTTCACGCTCAGCTTTGAGGCGTGCGTCGCTTGAGGACTTTGTGGGCTTCATGGTTATTTCGTTCATGACGTTAAATCCAATGAGTCAGAACGTGCACTCTATGCAGCGCGGGAGTTGCGTGAATATTCGTTTGAAGTGAAAGGCTTCACCTCTGCGAGCGTGCGCACCACTGCATCCGGTTGTTGACGATTCTGCCACCAACGATAAATAAAATAGCCCATCGCTGCGACGCCCACAGTCAGCACCAATGTTTTGATGGCACGCGCCCACACCACAATCAAGCCGATGCCCATGCCAAACGCCACCCACTGCACCCACCACGCGCCGGGCGAGGTGAAATAATTGATGAAGGCGCACAGGCCCACCACAAAAATCATGCGGAACGGGTAGGTGATGGCGGCGGTGAGGTTCGTAACGATGTTAAGTGGATTCATGGTCGGCTCCCTTTGGTGATGAAGTTAAGTAACGTGAAGCCAGTGTAGGCGCGGGCTATGCGGTGGTGGGCAAGGTTGCGATGAATTGACGGACAAATGGCGCGAATGGTATTTGCTTAGCGCCAATGGCGCACTAATTCTCAAGCCGCATAAAAATTCCCATGAAAACAATGAGGCACCCAATACGGCAACCGCGCTATGGCAACCGGCCCGGCACTCAGGTTCAGTGCATCAAAGACAGTAGCAAAGCTCTGCTGACGATTGGCATCAAAACCCACACCGATCAGCCAGCCTTCGCCTTCCTGGACTGAACCGGGTTTGGGCACGACGATATGCTCTTCAAGCTGCACGCCCTCGCCAAACGCAAACTGGTCAGTCTTGCCGGTTTCGGTATCCACGCGCAGCACGCTATTGAAGCGCGAGGTGGAATCGTTACCCATGTAAGCGGGATAAAAAACCAGGCGATTACGCTGGGCGACAAAGCGCGGATCGATGCGGGGAAATTCTACCTGC
>JANXWW010000122.1 GCA_025350945.1 Burkholderiales bacterium | reverse complement strand
ATTTCAGAAACCAATCGCCGCCGCGCTAAGCAGATTCAATTCAATCTGGATAACGGTATTACGCCCAAATCAGTCGTCAAGAAAATCAAGGATATTATTGATGGGGCGTATAACGTAGACGAGAAACGCGCCACGCAAAGTAGCGAGCGCAAAGCCGCGCAAGACCGGAAAAAATACGATGTGCTCAGTGAAAAGCAAATGGAGACAGCGGTCAAGCGTGTCGAGCGCGAAATGATGGAAGCCGCGCGCAATCTGGAGTTTGAAAAAGCTGGCAAGCTGCGCGATGAGTTGCGCATGTTGCGAAACCGAATGCTGCTCGGCGGCCCCGACACTCCACTTGAAGCCTGATCACAAGAAAAATTCGTGATGAAAAAAACCGTTCGAATATTGTTTGTTTGTATGGGCAATATCTGCCGCTCGCCGACGGCTGAAGGTGTTTTCCGCAAGATGATTGCAGGTACGCCGCTGGAAGATAAAGTCGAGATTGATTCCGCAGGCACGCATGATTATCAAATCGGTTCAGCACCTGATGCGCGCTCAATTCATCATGCTGCACGTCGTGGTGTTGATCTCACGTCCATACGCGCGCGACAAGTGACGGTGAGTGATTTTCGACAATTCGATTATGTGTTGGCGATGGATGAGGTCAATCTCGACTATCTCAAGGCGCTCTGCCCGGCGCGGCATACACATAAGGCAGAGCTATTTTTAAACTACAGCCCTACTCGCGGGCAAAGCGGCAATCAAAGCGAAGTGCCCGACCCCTACATGGGCGAAGAAAAGGATTTCGAGCACGTGTTAAGTCTTATTGAGCATGGTTGTACAGGGCTGCGTCAGCATCTATTGAGTGTATTCGCCGATGATGTTCCGGTCAACAAAACATGAGTGCAGAGTTGCTGTCGCTGGCGGCTTACGTCAAGATTTTTGTGGCAATGATTGTGATCGTCAATCCCCTCGGCATTGTTCCCGTGTTCGTCGCCATGACGCCACATCAAAGCAAAATAGAACGCATGAAAACCGCGCGGATTGCAGCCATTACCGTGGCGATCGTGCTGCTTGTGTCAGCCATTTTGGGCGAACGCGTGCTTGATGTATTTGGCATTAGCATCGCCAGTTTTAAAGTAGGCGGCGCAATTTTGGTGATGACCACAGCACTCGCGATGATGCAGGCAATGCCTTCACCGGACAAGCAAACGCCTGAAGAAGCAGAAGAGGCGGTAGACAAGGCGAGTATTGCCGTGGTGCCGCTCGCGATCCCGTTACTCGCCGGACCGGGTGCAATGTCCACGATCATCATTTACGCGAGTGAGAAAAAAACTTTGCTGCATATTGTGGCAGTGTGCGGTGTCGCTGTAGGGGTCGCGTTGGTTACGTGGATTGCGTTGCGTATTGCGTCGCAAGTTGGTCAACGCATGAGTAAAACAACGGTGAATATTGCGACGCGGATTATGGGCCTGCTGCTCGCTGCACTTGCCGTTGAGATTTTTGCAGGCGGGATTGTTGAGCTGATTCCTGCGCTAGGGAAGCCCGATGTTTTTAAATATTAGGGCACTGCTTATTTGCTACCAGCCGCCTGTTTTCAGCCACGCTTCGATTTGCGCCAATCGATCCGCCCCCCAAAATGCTTCACCATCAACCACGATATAGGGCGAGCCAAACACGCCCAGCGCCAGTGAAGCTTCAACTTCTTTTTTCAGGCGATCTTTAACAACCGGATCGGCCAATGCTGCGCTGAGCTCAGCCGAATCAACGTTATGCTGCGAGGCAATTTCCACCACGATTTCTGGCGACGTAATATCGCGGCCCTCAACAAAGTAAGTTTGTAGCAGCGAAATCGCAACTGTCTTGGCGATCACGGGATCGCGATCATTAAGCCAATAAAATGCCCGCGCTGCGTTTTGCGTACCGGTGGGGAAGGGTGTGGGTAGGCCAAAGGGAATGCCCATAAATGCCGCCGTTCGCGGCAAGTCGCGCCGCGCATAATCGCCTTTAAGCGGTTGGCTGATCAGCGGCGCGTTGCCGCTGGCTTTGAACGCAGGCCCCAGCAAAATAGGCCGCCACGCCACGTTACGCCCGTATTTTGCCGCCACCGCATCGATGCGCATCGCAGCCAGATAACCATACGGCGAGGAAAAATCAAAATAGAAATCGATAGGTTTTTTTGCGGTGGTCATTATTCGTTCCTCCAAATTTATAATCCTAACAGCCAATAAAAAAGCCGTTCGCAAAATGTTGCGAACGGCCTATTAACGACTGTACAAATTTTTATATGGCTGGTGCGTTTTTACGGCTGGGGCGGGCTCTGATTTGGTTGTGTTTCCACCACCACCAACGGCTCATTTAACGTTTCACGCGGCTTGCGTAGACGCGGTGTGCGGCGGCGTGGAGCCTCTTCTTCAGCCAATACCGCCTGCTGCACTTTGTCAGCCGCCGTCTCGATAAATACTAACGGCTCGTTTGCCTGCGCGTTGGTGTTTTGATCGGGTCGTGGACGACGACGCGGTGCTGAGCGGGCCGATTCCGGTTCATCGATTTGATCAACTGAGCCAAACGCCAACGCCGGCTGCATTGCCGGGGCAGGCTGCTGTACAGCAGGAGCTGCAACCGGTGCCGGTGCTTCGTAAATTGGCTCGTGCGATGGCGCAAGCGCTGCAGTTTGCTGCGGCGCATCGGCCATCAAAAACGCAGGCACGGGTGCTGTGCTCACTACGGCAGACGCGACAGCAGGCGCGGTGGTTTGGCTATGTTCAGCCGTTGCCATAGCGGCAGCGTTATTCATCGCCGCTGGTGCCGCAGCAACTTCTGCCGGGCCGCTCATTGCTTCATTAGTTGCGTCACTACGCGGCGCACGTTCACCTCGTTCACCATTGCTGTCGCGACCACCGCGTCCACCGCGACCACGACGGCGACGACCACGGCTTTCGCCTTCCTCAGTTTGCTCAGCAGGTTTTGATTCCAGCGCGGGCTTTGGTGCTTGTGGCTGGCGCGGTTTTTGTTGCTGTGCGCCTTGTGAATCTGCGCGTGGTTCTCTCGCCTCACGTGGCTCACGCGGTGGTCTTGGTTCGCGAGGTGGGCGTGCTGCTTCAGCTGGTTTCGCATCGGTATTGCCAGCGATAGGCAACTCACGATTTGCATCGCGGCCCTGCTGCCCACGCGGAGGACGATTTTGTCCTTGGTTGGGGAGTTGCGGCCCCTGACCTGGACGGCGTTCTCCACCGCGTTTATTGTCGCGGCCACCATCGCGTCTGCTGCGATCACGGTTCTGGTCGCGGCTACCTTCTTTGGTGGCGTCTTTTACGCGCTCACCTTCAGGACGCTGCGGTGCAATAGGTTGTGGTGTGGCTACTTCGCCGCTGAAGAAGCTGGTAAAGCGCTTCCATAGCGAAGGTGCAGGCGTTACCGTGCTCGTGTTTGTGTTCGCTACTGCTCTGGCGCGTTCTGCTTGTGCGGCAGCGGTGCGCACTTCACGTGAGGCAGGTTCTGCCGCCATGGGTGCGGGCTGGTCGGGCGTGATGCCTTTGACAACAGGTTCTGCACGCGTCGCCTTGACTTCCGGTGCGGCGGCGGCGGCTTTCGCGGTTGCATCTTCAGTCGGTTTCACCACCATCTGATAGCTTGGTGTAATGACATCCAGTTTTTCTGAATCGTGGCGAAGACGCTCGATTTCGTAGTTTGGTGTTTCAAGATGGACGTTCGGAATCAGTAGCACATTGACCTTGAAACGGGTCTCAATAGCATGCACGTCCTGACGTTTTTCGTTCAGTAAAAATGTGGCCACATCCACTGGCACTTGCGCGTGAATGGCGGCCGTGTTTTCCTTCATCGACTCTTCCTGGATGATGCGCAAAATATGTAATGCAGAGGAAGAAGTATCGCGAATATGACCAATGCCGTGACAGCGTGGGCAGGGGATATAGCTTGATTCGGACAGAGCGGGTTGCAAGCGCTGACGTGAAAGTTCGAGCAAACCGAAGCGCGAAATTTTGCCGGTTTGCACACGGGCGCGATCATGATGCAGTGCGTCGCGCAAACGATTTTCTACTTCGCGCTGATTTTTCGGTGATTCCATATCGATGAAATCGATCACCACCAAGCCGCCCAAATCGCGCAAACGCAACTGACGCGCAATCTCATCGGCCGCCTCGCAGTTGGTGCGGAATGCGGTGTCTTCAATATCGTGACCACGCGTGGCGCGGGCTGAGTTCACGTCAACTGACACCAGCGCTTCGGTATGGTCAATCACAATGGCACCGCCGGAAGGCAGTTGTACATCGCGGCGATATGCAGTCTCGATCTGATGCTCAATCTGAAAGCGCGAGAACAGCGGCACGTCATCCGTGTAAAGCTTGACCTTGCCCACATTGGCTGGCATTACGGTGGACATGAACGATTGCGCTTGTTCAAAAATTTCTGGCGTATCGATCAAAATCTCGCCAATATCGGGCTGGAACAAATCGCGAATCGCGCGCACCACCAGGCTTGATTCCAGATAAATCAGTTCGGGTGCTTTAACATCGCGACCCGCACCTTCGATGGCTTCCCAAAGCTGCATCAGGTAACTTAGATCCCACTGCAATTCTTCTGCGCTGCGGCCTATGCCGGCAGTACGGGCAATCACGCTCATGCCTGCTGGAATATTCAGTGAGTCTAATGTTTCACGCAGCTCGGCCCGATCTTCGCCTTCCACACGGCGCGACACACCGCCGCCGCGCGGATTATTCGGCATCAGCACCAAATAACGACCGGCGAGTGAAACATAGGTGGTCAGCGCCGCACCCTTGTTACCGCGTTCATCTTTCTCGACTTGCACAAGGATTTCCTGGCCGACTTTTAAATTTTGCGCGAGCTTGGCGCGGGTGCCATCGCCGTCTTCGCCTTGCACGTATTCGCGGGTTAATTCCTTGAACGGCAAAAAGCCGTGGCGCTCAGCGCCGTAGTCAACAAAAATCGCTTCGAGCGATTGTTCAACCCGGGTGACCTTTGCCTTGTAGATATTACTTTTGCGCTGTTCCTGACCAACATGTTCAATATCGAGGTCGACCAGTTTTTGACCGTCAACAATGGCGACGCGAAGCTCTTCGGCTTGCGTAGCGTTAAATAACATTCTTTTCATGCTTATTCTTCTTTCTCGCGCTTATTGCAATCGACCAATATGATCGAACCAAACGCAGTGCGGTACCGGAAGAGGAACGGTGAATGATTGAATTCAACCGCGCGTTACATCATTACGCGCGCGGTGTTTGCGGTGCAAGGCGCTGAACGATCAGCGCTTGTGAAAAATGCGCGGCCGGATCACGGTCGACGCAGTAGTAACGGCGCTGCCTTTGGTGGCAGCGCCGTTCAACATTCCAAATCTATGTTGCTGATGATTGGATTTCACAAAAACTCGCAAAAACTAAATACGCAAAAAATTAACCGGGCGGGCAATATTTAAACCGGCTGGTTAACTCAATTCTTTTCGTCCAGAATCAGGTTAAACATGCCTGATCCATAAAATGTTCCATCTTCACGCCGCCGCTTGAGTATTGGCTCCGACGGGCCTCGTACAAAATCATGATGACAATTTTGTTCGCGAAGGCATGCCAGAGGACGCGCGTAAATCGTTTAGTATCGCTACTTTAATCACTGAATCTTTCACTGAACTTTTCAGCAATCCGGCGGTGAGCAAAAACGACCGCCCGTTTTCCGCAGCCGGTTCACGTTTCACCATTCGCTGGCGATGGATTTAAAAATCGCGCGGGAATGTGGTTCGGTGAACCTTTACGGGGACCTGATCAAATCCGAAAATTGCGCGGACTCGCTTCAAAATCAACGAGATAAAAGTATAACCTAACATGGCACTTACTGGTAATAACGCAAAAAAATCAACTTCTGCACCCAGCGCCGAGGCATCATCCACGCTGAAAATCGACGAAGCGCATGTCGGCCAGCGGCTCGATAATTACTTGTCCACGATCCTAAAAGGCGTGCCGAAAAGCCACGTCTATCGCATCGTGCGTTCGGGTGAGGTGCGAGTAAACAAAGGCAGGGCGGATGTGGACTATCGTTTGCAGGATGGTGATGCGGTTCGTATCCCGCCGATTCGAATCGCTAGCACAAGTACTGGCGTGCCGAATGAGG
Organism: Burkholderiales bacterium; assembly: GCA_025350945.1. Classification (GTDB taxonomy): domain Bacteria; phylum Pseudomonadota; class Gammaproteobacteria; order Burkholderiales; family Usitatibacteraceae; genus UKL13-2. Next base: position 31,472 of record JANXWW010000122.1, on the reverse strand, counting down.
CAAAAATGGCTCAACAAGCCCGCCAGAGCTTGAGTTTATTATTTGAAGACGATGCCATAATCGCTATTGATAAACCAGCGGGGCTGGCGGTGCATGGCGGCAGTGGCGTCAGTTTTGGTGTGATTGAAGCGCTGCGCGCGCAGCGGCCAGAGGCAAAATATCTGGAGCTGGTGCATCGACTTGATCGCGAAACCTCGGGCGTATTGCTGGTGGCAAAAAAGCGCAGCGCGCTGACCGGGCTGCATGCGATCTTGCGTGGTGAAACCGACACGCGCATGGAAAAAAATTATCATGCGCTGGTAAAAGGTGATTGGCCGGACGAGAAGCGTCATGTGCGCGTGAAGCTTGCGAAGCGTGTAACCGCGAGTGGAGAAAAACGCGTTTCGGTGGATGAAGAAGATGGCCAGGATGCGCACACGATTTTTACGCAGGTTGAGCGTCTGGGGATGGCGACATTATTAAATTGCGATATTCGCACGGGCCGCACGCACCAGATTCGTGTGCATCTTGCGCACCTTGGGTTTCCGATTATTGGCGATGATAAATACGGTGACTTTCAGTTGAATAAAATTGCGCAGGCGGTGAAAAATGGCGGATTAAAACGCATGTTTTTGCATGCACGCTTGATTCAGTTTGTACACCCGCTATCAAGTGAAACCCTGACCATTGAATCGCCCCAGCCGCCAGATTTGACGCGGTATTTGGCGTTTCTGCGCTCGCGCCAATATGAGTGAACATCAATTTGATTTGATCGTTTTTGATTGGGACGGCACATTGAGTGATTCCACCGGCTTGATCGCCGAATGTATTCAATTCGCGGCCCGAGATCTGGCGTTTCGGGTGCCGACTTTGGTGCAGGCGAAAAGCATTATCGGGCTGGGGCTTATGCAATCCACTGCAACTTTATTTCCCGAATTAAGCGATGCTGATCGCACGCGTTTCGCTGCGCGCTTTCGCGAGCATTATGTGCCGCGCGATCACGAGGCAACGCTGTATAGCGGCGTGCGTGAAATGCTGTCGCAATTAAAGCGGCCGAAGCGCATGCTGGCAGTCGCCACCGGCAAACCGCGCGCGGGGCTTGAGCGAGCTTTTGAGCGTACACAACTAAAACCGCATTTTCATTTCAGTCGCTGCGGCGATGAAGGCATGCCAAAACCAGACGCCGATATGTTGTTGCGGCTAATGGAGTTTGCAAACGTAACGCCTGCGCGAACGTTGATGATTGGCGATACCACCCACGACCTGGCGCTGGCGCACAACGCGGGCGTGTCAGTGGTGGGCGTGGCCTACGGCGCGCATTCACGGGCGATGCTGTCCAGTCGGCACTCAGCCGCAATTGTCGAAAATGTGAACGAACTCACTGCATGGTTGGTACAAAATGGCTAATACTCTATTGCCTGCTCGTATGCCCACCGTAATTTGCCAGCGCAGCGAGCTGGTTGATGGTAATCGTGGCGGGAAAGCGATCCGGTTCGAGATCGTACTAGAGGCAAAAAAAACGCCGTGTTTTGTTGTGGCATACGAGGGCGCGATTTATGCTTATGTCAATCGCTGTCCGCATCAAGGCACCGAGCTTGATTGGCTGCCGGGAGAAGTGTTTGACGACGACGGGTTATACTTAATTTGTGCCACGCATGGGGCTGTTTTCGCAGCAGATTCAGGTTTGTGTGTTAGTGGTCCGTGCAAAGGTGCGTCGCTTGCGCGGGTGCCAATTCATGAAGTTGAAAATAATGTTTTGTTGGTGGATTTGATTTAGCCAAGCCTGTTTAATCAGGCCCGAAATTTTTTTGCGTGTTGTAACCTCCTCTGAAAAAAGCGAATGGCCAGTAACCGAAGCCCCGAAGATAAAAAGCATCAGCGTGACTCATTGCGGAATTCAGCCCGATCCGCGCATCTGTTGTCGGTGGCCGCTGCTGGCGATGTGGTTACAGATAAATCGTCAAGTCCACGTGCCAAGAGTGCGCGAACAAACGCGTCCAGGGTGGCTGATAATCTAGCCGCTGACAATAAAACGAAGGTCAGACAATCAAATGCGACACTGATCGCTGCTGATGCGAAACAATCAGCGTCTGCCAACGCCAGCAATCCGCGTCGCTTGACAACGGGGCTGACCTTGCGCATTGTCGTTGGCATGACCGCAGTCGTACTGGCGATCACGCTATTGCTGGGTGTGCTGGCGGGCAATATTTTGAACGACATGTCGCTGCCTGCAGAAGCAGTCAGCAAGCTGCGCAATATGTTGCTGATATGGGGCATAGGCAGTGTGGCAGTTGCGTGTGTGTTGGGTGCACTTATTGCGCGGCAAATCAGCGCGCCGATTACACGCCTCACGCGTGAATTGAAAGAACACGATATTCGTTTGTATCCGTGGTCGTCCAATATGCGGCACGAGTTTCGCGAGCTTGAAGAGCTTAGCGACACAATGGAAGATTTGGCTGCATCGGTGCGCCAGCGCGAGCGTGAACTCACTGAAAGCGAGCGCAAGTTTCGCGAGGCGTTTGACCTGGTCGGCATTGGCCTGACGCAAGTTGATGTGGAAGGTCGTTTTGTCGTTGTTAATCGCCGCTTCTGCGAAATGCTGGGCTATACCCGTGATGAGCTCATCGGCAAGCGGTTTCGTGAAATTGTTCATCCAGATGATAGCGCTGACGATGAAGACGTCACAGGGGAGTTAGCTAGCGCTGAAGTATCGTTACCAACGCAAAATCATGTCAGCAAACAAAAAAGGTATCTGCGCAAGGACGGCTCAGTCATGTGGGCGCAGCGCTCAGGTGTGGCCGTGCGCAGCGCGCTGGGTGAGCCGCTCTACGGGCTGGGCTCTATCGAAGATGTTTCCCAATATCACGCGTCTCAGGAAACGCTGCGCGCGTTAAATGAATCTCTGCGCGCCATTGTTGAGACCTCGCCCCTGGCGATTTATTCGATCACGCCGAACGGCATTGTGACCTTGTGGAATCCGGCGGCTGAACGAATGTTCGGCATATCGGAAGACAATGTCTTGGGCAAGCCGTTGCCGCTCGCCAATGGGCAACCGCGTTTGGTCACGGCCGATATTCGCAGCCGTGTGATGGCGGGCGATATGGTCAGCAACGTAGAAATTATCTGGGATGCGAATCCTGCGGAGGTGCGCGAAATCAGTATCTCGGCGGCACCGTTACGCGGTCTGGATCAAAAAATTGTCGGCATTTTGCTCACCTGTTCGGATATCACCGAGCTCAAGCGCACCGGCCGTACTTTGGATCAACAACTGCACTTCACCAAAGAGCTGCTTGAGGTATTGCCCAGCCAGATTTTCTATAAGGGTCTGGACGATAAATATCTTGGCTTCAATCGCTCCTGGGAAGAGTTCATGGGCATGCGCCGTGAGGACTGGATTGGCAAAACGCCGTATGATTTACTCACGCCTGATTTGGCTGCGCTCGCGATCATGGAGGACCGTGAAGTGCTGCAATCCGGAAAATCAGTCGCCAGCGAAGTGGTATTGCACGATGGCGCGGGTGGTGAGCGGCAGATGGTAAAACACATCAGCAGCTTTACCAGCCCGGATGGCAAACCGCTCGGCTTGATTGGGGTGCTCACCGACATCACCGACTTCAAACAAGTCAAGCGCGCGCTGGAAGCATCAGAAGGGCGCTTCCAGGTGCTGACCGAAAGCGCGATGGACATCGTGACCGTGCTGGATGCGGATGGCGTCATCACTTACCAAAGCCCGTCTGTGCGCCATTTGCTGGGTGTTGATCCGCAGCAAATGGTGGGCCGCAGCCAATATGATTTTGTGCATGAGGATGATGTCGCCCTGATGCGAGTGCGATTCGCGGAGCTGGTTAAAAATGGTTTCATCGATAAGCCGTTCGAATTCCGCGTGCAAGCGCGCGATGGTTCATGGCGTGTGCTGGAATCGATGGGCAAAAGCTGTCTCGACGTGCCGGCGGTGCGCGGTATTGTGGTCAATACGCGCGATGTTACCGAGCGCCGCGCAATTGAGGCGCGCGTCGTTCATCTGGCGTATCACGATGCGCTGACAGGATTGCCCAATCGCTCGCTGATGCAGGACCGTATTTCCGGCGCGATTTCGCGGTCCGAGCGCACCGCAAAAAAGTTTGCCGTGATGTTTATCGACATCGATAATTTCAAGAACATCAATGACAGTCTCGGCCATGATGCGGGCGATGATCTACTCAGACGAGTCGCGCATCGCCTGAGCGAATCCGTGCGCGCGCATGACACGATCGCGCGTCAGGGCGGCGATGAATTTATTGTGCTGCTCGATGAACTTGAAGGCCATCAAGGTGCCACCCGCGTTGCACAAAAAATATTGCAAAGTTTGCGTTCAACCTTCAAGGTCAACGGGGCCGATCAGCATGTATCCGGCTCGATCGGTATCGCCGTATTTCCTGATGACGGGACAGACGCCTCGACGCTGCTGAAAAATGCCGATACTGCGATGTTCCACAGCAAGAGCCTGGGAAAAAATACTTTCCAATTTTTCACACCGCAAATGACCGTTGCCGTGAAGCGTCGCGCCGCGCTGGAATCCAGCCTTCGTGTTGCTGTTAAAAATAATAATTTTTCATTGGTATATCAGCCGCAGATCGACCTTAACACCGGCGCGATTGTCGCCTATGAAGCGCTGGTGCGCTGGGTGAGCGAGCAGGGCGGCGTGATGATGCCGGGCGAGTTTATTCCGCTCGCCGAGGAGACTGGGCTGATTAATGAATTGGGTCGCTGGGTGCTGGAAGAAAGCTGCCGCCAGAATAAGGCATGGCACGACATGGGTCTGCCCAAGCGGCGCATCGCGGTTAACTTATCCGCGCGCCAATTGAGCGACAAGAATTTTATCGAAATGTTGAACGCAATTTTGGCGCGCACCGGTCTGGCACCTGAATTTCTTGAGTTAGAAATTACCGAGAGTCAGGTCATGCGTCAGGGTGAAGCCAGCGTTGCTATGCTCAACGAAATTGCCGCGATGGGCATTCATCTCGCGGTGGATGATTTCGGCACGGGCTATTCGAGTCTCTCGTATTTGAAGCGCCTGCCGATCAGCAAATTGAAAATTGACCAGAGCTTCGTTCGCGACATTACAGTCGATCCAAATGATACGGCTATCGTCGTTGCCATTATCAATATGGCAAAAAGCCTGGACCTTGATGTCATTGCTGAAGGAATCGAGACGGCAGGGCAACTCAGTTTGCTGCGCGCAAAAGGCTGCAGCGTCGGGCAAGGCTATTACTTCAGCGTGCCGCTCTCGGCGAAAGAACTGGAACCGATGCTGGCGAAGAAGAATTTTTTTACGCAGGTGCCGGTGCTGACCGTGTAGGTCGACATTGATCAGAGGTTTAACGCACACTAGGCCAGAAATAAAAACAGTGTCGGCATCTTTTCAATTTCTGGTTTGTACAATCGCCATTTCGCCACTTGCATGGTGCGCACGCTTTCATTGGGCCCCGTCAAATCGGTCGCAACACATAGCCTGGTAATGGGGTTTAGTGTCGCGATCAAGTCCATGAAAAGTGGTGTATTTCGGTAGGGCGTTTCGATAAATATTTGAGTCATGTTTTTTTGTTTTGACTCACGTTCGAGTTCTGCAATCGCTTTTGTACGCGCTGTTTTTTCTTGCGGAAGATAGCCGTGGAAGGCGAATTTTTGACCGTTTAAACCGGACGCCATCAAGCCCAGCAGAATCGAAGACGGACCCACCAGCGGCACAACTTGAATACCCGCCTCATGAGCGGCTGCCACCACGATTGCGCCGGGATCCGCCACCGCAGGCGCGCCTGCTTCGGAAACCAAACCAACATCAACACCGGCCAACAGCGGGGCGAGCAGTGAGCGTGCGGAATCGTTTTCTATTTGGTTGCTGTGCTTGTCCAATTCGACAATTGATATTTCCTGCAGCGGCCGCGAAATGCCGATTGCCTTCAGGAAAGCGCGTGCCGTTTTTGCGTTTTCGGCGATGTAGTGATTCAGCGTAAGCGCTGTAGAAATAACGTTATTTGGCAGAATTGAAGTCGGGGTAAACGGATCGGCCAAATTGGTGGGAATGAGATAGAGCTTGCCGAATTTGTTTGGCATGGTCATGCTAAAACTCGAACATTTTCTGCAGCCAACATGTCTATCAGTGCCAGCAAAGGCAAGCCAATGAGCGCGGTGGGATCGTCACTGGTCATGCGTGTAATCAGTGCGGCACCCAAGCCTTCTGATTTTGCGCTGCCTGCGCAATCCAGTGCGTCTTCCCGATCAAGATAGTTTTCAATTTCGCGATCAGAATAATCGCGAAAAGTGACTTCCGTTGGTACGATGCGTGAATGCATCCGCCGCAACCCGACGTGTACCAGTGCCACCGCAGTATGAAAAATAACTTTCTGTCTGCGCATCGCTTGTAGCTGCACGATTGCATTTTCTCGCGTGCCCGGTTTGCCCAGTTGTTTGCCGTTGAGATCGGCCACTTGATCGGAGCCGATAATCAAGGTGCCGACAGTTTGGTTTGGCGCGTTTGCCACAACCAGTGCTTTGGCAATTGCCAGCCTTAGCGCCGTGTCGGCGGGGCTTTCATCTTTGTGGGGCGACTCGTCAATGGCGGGTTTCGCCACCTCGAAGGTGATTTGTAGCCGCTTTAGTAAATCTGCGCGGTAGCGGGAGGTGGAAGCAAGAATTATCTTCAAAATCAATGGCTTTTTGACTTTTTACGGGTTAAACGCTATTATATGAGGCTATTCAATTGATTTATACGGCATTGTTTTCTTGTGCCAAATCGGCATGACTTCCAAACTCAATCTAGAACGATTTACCCGGCAACAGCAAACCCTGTCGGGCGATTTTGAGCCGATGCGGTTGCCAAGACTCAAACCTTTTCTGGCGGGCAGCGAAGGTGAAATTCGCTACACCGTGATGGGAACAGAGGCGGCAGATGCTTCGGGTAGACGAATCAGGCGTCTTAAGTGTATAATCTTTGGTTGGTTTTTGGTAGCCGATCCACAGTCGCTAGAACCGCAACGTTATGAGCTATCGATTAAAAGCAGTCTGGTGTTAGTCGATGAAGTCTCTGAGTTACCGCCCCTAGAGGACGAGTTACCGGATGAAGATTACGTGGCACTGGGTCAAGAGATTGAGCTTCAGGATCTGATCGAAGAAGAAATCTTGCTTGATTTGCCGCTTTGGGCGATTGCAGTAGAAAAGCAAGGCAAGGCAAAGAAAGCGGTAGGCGGAAAAGCCAAGTCAGCTGCTGGTGTTGATGTGGTTGATGTGGTTGATGTGGTCAATGCGCCATCTACTGAAGAAAAAAAAGTTTCACCATTTTCGAAGTTGGCTGTGCTGAAAAACGGCGCGGCTGGAACTAAATTGAAATTGAAATAGAAAATACGTTGTACATTTTAAATTTATAGTTTGAGTATTCAGGAGAAACATCATGGCAGTCCAGCAAAACAAAAAATCCCCTTCCAAGCGTGGCATGCATCGCTCGCACGATTTTCTGGTGGGCCCGGCGCTTGCCGTAGAGCCAACCACGGGTGAGGCGCACTTGCGTCACCATGTCTCGCCTACCGGCTACTATCGCGGCAAGAAAGTTATCAAAACCAAAGCCGACGAATAAATTTTGCGGGCTCCGCTTACCGTCGTTAGGAGCGCAATAAAATCGGTGACAGCGGAAGGGCTAGCGCTCAAAAGCACGAGCAAGCCCTTGGAGTTGTTGATTTATCAAGTAGCTGCCTTGTCATGTTTGCCTCAGAAGCGGCTCTCACAAAATGCAGATTAATATCGCGATTGACGCGATGGGTGGCGATCACGGCCCATCGGTGACCATTCCGGCTGCGGTGCAGTTCCTCGGCGAGGCGACAAGCTGCCGAGCACTACTTGTTGGCCAAACCAGCGCGATTGAAGCGCAACTCGCGAAATTGGGTGCTGATGCCAAGTTGCTATTGGCAAACGCTCGCCTGAAAGTGATTGAAGCGCCTGATGTGGTGGGCATGGATGAGGACATTCGCTCCGCCATCCGCAACAAAAAACATTCTTCTATGCGTGTTGCTATCGATCTCGTGAAGTCGGGCGAAGCTGACGCATGTGTATCCGCGGGCAATACCGGTGCTTTGATGGGTACGGCGAAATTTGTGCTGAAGACGCTACCGGGCATTGATCGTCCCGCCATATGCGCGGCACTGCCGACTCGCAAAGGGGTGGCGTACGCGCTGGATCTCGGCGCAAATGCGGAATGCACGCCAGAGCACCTCCTGCAATTTGCCATCATGGGCGCGATGCTTGCCACGGCCGTTGATAACAACCCTAATCCTTCTGTGGGTTTGCTCAATATTGGCTCGGAAGATATTAAAGGGAACGAAAAAGTAAAAGCGGCAGGCGAATTGCTGAAGGCAAGTCACCTCAATTTTTACGGTAACGTTGAAGGCACCGATATTTTTAAAGGTACAACAGATGTCGTGGTGTGCGATGGTTTTGTCGGCAACGTCATGCTGAAAACCTCTGAAGGCATCGCCAAGATGATGGGTGATTTCCTGAAGGAGGAATACTCCAAAAATATTTTTCGCAAGATGGCCGCACTCGCCTCATATGCAGTAATTAATGGATTTCGCAAGCGCGTAGATCATCGCCGTTACAACGGTGCCGCGCTGTTGGGCTTACGCGGCGTGGTGGTGAAAAGTCATGGCTCCGCTGACGCCTACTCGTTCTCCAAAGCGCTGGCGCGCGCGGCGTCAGAGGTTGAGCATGATTTGCTGGCGCTCATCACGAAAGAAGTTGAACTTCTTCATGCGCAAGGACTATTGTCCCCGCAGGATGCAAAATCAGCAGCGAGAGTTGAGGAAGTGGCATGACGGTATTTGCGCGCATCGTTGGCACGGGCAGTTACTTACCTGAAAAAGTCGTGACCAATGATGATCTTGCCAAGATCGTCGAAACAAATGATGAATGGATAGTTTCGCGCACCGGCATTCGCGAACGCCATTACGCGGCTGATCATGAGAGCGCAAGCGATCTGGCGTTAATCGCATCGCAGCACGCGATGGTTGCCGCACATGTAACAGCATCTGAAATTGATCTCATCATTGTCGCAACCTCTACGCCAGACATGGTGTTCCCGGCGACGGCGTGCATTCTGCAAGACAAACTCGGCGTCAAACAATCAATCGCCTTTGATGTGCAAGCAGTATGTGCAGGATTCGTTTACGCGCTGGCGACGGCCGAAAAGTTTATTAAAACAGGCGCGTCAAAATGCGCGCTGGTGGTCGGTGCCGAAGTTTTTTCGCGCATTATGGATTTTACGGATCGCGGCACCTGTGTTTTGTTTGGTGATGGTGCGGGGGCGGTAGTTCTGAAGGCGTCAGAAACCCCTGGCATTCTCTCCACGCATCTTCACGCCGACGGCAGCTATCGCGGGATGTTGTGCACGCCCGGCACTGTAGAAAACGGCAAAGTGCGGGGCGATCCGTTTTTGAAAATGGATGGTGCGGGCGTTTACAAATTTGCGGTGAAAGCGTTTGAGGATGTGGCGTGGGAAGCACTCAATGCAAACAACATGAAGCCAAGAGAGATCGATTGGTTTGTGTGTCATCAAGCCAATCGACGAATCATCATGCACGCCGCCAAAAAACTCGCGCTGCCGGATGAAAAAGTGGTGGTGACCGTTGATCGACATGGCAATACCTCGGCGGCTTCCGTGCCGTTGGCGCTGGATACCTCAGTGCACGAAGGCAAGATCAAAAGTGGTGACACGGTATTGCTCGCAGCCCTTGGCGGTGGTTTTGCCTGGGGTGCCGCGCTGCTGACCTGGTAGTGCGCATAAATACCAATACAACATGAAAAAATTTGCACTCACGTTTGCTGGGCAAGGGTCGCAATCCATCGGCATGATGGCGGGCTTTGACACCATGCCCATCGTTAAGGCCACATTCGAGGAGGCGTCACACATACTCGAAATGGATCTATGGAAAATGGTGGTTGATGGCCCAGCCGAATTGCTTGCGCAGACGGTAAACACGCAGCCCATCATGCTCGTTGCAGGCGTTGCCACATTTCGCGCATGGCGTGAAGCAGGTGGCGTGGAGGCCGATGTATACGCGGGCCATAGCTTGGGCGAGTACACAGCATTAGTGGCCGCGGGCGCACTGTCATTTGCTGACGCCGTGCCGCTGGTGCGTTTTCGTGCGCAATCGATGCAGGATGCCGTGCCCGAAGGCACAGGCGGCATTGCAGCCATTCTGGGGTTGGAAGTGGATGCGATCAACGCGATTTGTGTTGAAGTTGCTGCGGGGGAAGTGTTGGAAGCGGTGAATTTGAATTCGCCGGGGCAGATCGTGATTGCGGGACATAAAACCGCCGTTGAGCGTGGCATGGCGTTAGCGAAAGAGCGTGGAGCCAAACGTGCATTATTGCTGCCGATGAGCGTGCCTTCGCATTGCGCACTGATGAAACCGGCAGCAGTAAAGTTGGCTGAATTTTTGAAAAATGTCAATATTGTTTCACCAACGAAGCCCGTGATTCAGAATGCCGACGTGACTGCATTCACTGATTCCGCCGCTATCAAAAACGCGTTAGTTGAGCAGCTTTATCGCCCGGTTCGCTGGGTTGAAACCATTCAGTCCGTGGCGAAACAAGGCGCGACTGTTGTAATCGAATGTGTTCCGGGAAAAATATTGACGGGATTGAATCGTCGCATTGAGCCTAGGCTAAGCTGCCACGCAGTTTTTGATGTCGCGTCGCTCAAGGCTGCAATCGAGGCACTCCGTGCGACGTAAGAAAATTCTGCATGTCTCGAAGGATAGCGTGAACAAGGGGGAATGTTATGCCATTGCTTGACGGACAAATTGCGCTGGTGACCGGTGCCACTCGTGGCATTGGCGCGGCGATTTTAAATGTGCTGGGGAAACAAGGTGCAACCGTCATCGGCACCGCCACCTCTGACGCGGGTGCTGAAACCATTCGCAGTGCAATTGCAGATGCGGGTTTCAAAGGCAAAGGCATGGTGTTGAATGTGCAAGATGCCGCAGCGATTGACAGCACTATTAAAGCCATCGAAACTGAATTTGGTGGCATCTCGATATTGGTCAACAACGCGGGCATTACGCGCGATACGCTGTTGATGCGCATGAAGGACGACGATTGGCATGCTGTGATCGACACCAATCTCACGTCGGTTTTTCGTTTGAGTCGTGCGGTCGTTAAATCGATGATGAAGGCACGTGCTGGTCGCATTATAAATATCGCGTCCGTGGTCGGCTTTATGGGCAACCCGGGCCAGACTAATTACGTCGCGGCCAAAGCAGGTATGGTCGGATTCACCAAGGCGCTCGCGCGCGAAATCGGCAGCCGCGGCATTACTGTGAATTGTGTGGCACCAGGATTTATCGAAACCGACATGACCAAATCACTGCCAGCAGAACAAGTATCCAAGCTGGTGGAAAGTGTACCGTTGGGTCGGCTAGGACAAGTTGATGATATTGCCCACGCAGTGTGTTATCTTGCATCGCCTCATGCCTCCTACATTACCGGCAACACGATTCATGTCAATGGTGGCATGTTGATGGATTAGAGTTTCATGATGTTTCAAATGTCAGTATTTATATTTTTATGCGGCAAATATTTGTTTGCGGGCAATTTGGTAAAATGATTTGTTATTAAATTTGGAGGTGGCATTAATGGATAGCATCGAAGCACGCGTTAGAAAAATTGTAGCCGAGCAATTGGGTGTTGCTGAAGCAGACATCAAAAATGAATCTTCGTTTGTTGAAGATCTGGGTGCGGATTCGCTTGACAACGTTGAGCTGGTGATGGCGCTCGAAGAAGAGTTTGAAACAGAAATCCCTGATGAAGCGGCTGAAAAAATCACCAACGTTCAGCAAGCCATTGACTACATCAATTCAAACAAAAAGTAATTCCCGGGAATTGGGGACGCAAGCGACAATCTGGCGTCCCCATTTTCTTTCAACTCTTGCTTTTTCCCGTACGTTTCCCAATTGATAAGTCATGAGTAAACGACGCGTTGTAATCACGGGCCTCGGTATTTTGTCTCCCGTTGGCAATGGCCTTGACATGGCATGGGACAACATCATCAATGGTCGCAGTGGTATTGGCCCTATTACCAAATTTGATGCATCCTTATTGCCCTCAAGATTTGCCGGTGAGATAAAAGGCTTTAACCCTGCCGATTGGATGTCCGCCAAAGAAGTGCGACGCATGGACTCGTTCATTCACTATGGCATCGCCGCAACCAAAATGGCGATTGATGACGCAGGCCTTGTCGTCAACGAAGAGAATGCGGAGCGCATCGGCGTCAATGTTGGCTCGGGTATCGGTGGTCTGCCGATGATTGAGGATACCGTTCGCGAGATCGTGGCAAAGGGCCCGCGGCGTATATCCCCGTTTTTTGTGCCCGGCTCGATTGTGAATATGGTCGCTGGGATGATCTCGATTATTTATGGTCTTAAAGGGCCGAACGTATCAATGGTATCGGCTTGCACCACGGCCGCGCATTGCATTGGTGATGCCGCGCGGTTTATTGAATACGGTGATGCGGATGTCATGATTGCGGGCGGTGCCGAAGCGACCGTCAGCATGGCGGGTATTGGTGGATTTTGCGCGTGCAAAGCGCTATCCGAGCGCAACGATTCGCCCGAAACCGCGAGCCGTCCGTTTGATCGTGATCGCGATGGTTTTGTGCTGGGTGAGGGTGCCGGTATTTTGGTGTTGGAATCGCTGGAGCATGCTCAGGCACGCGGCGCGCGCATTTACGCCGAGCTGGCGGGCATGGGTATGAGCGCTGACGCGAGTCACATCACCGCACCGGATATGGATGGACCGCGGCGCGGCATGCTGGCCGCGCTAAAAAACGCCAAAGTTAATGCAACCGATGTGCAGTATGTGAATGCGCACGGCACCTCGACGCCGCTGGGGGACTTGAACGAAACGGCCGCCATGAAAGCAGCATTTGGCGATCATGCGCGTTCACTGGTGGTGAATTCGACCAAATCGATGACCGGCCATTTGCTCGGTGCCGCAGGTGGTATCGAAGCCGTTTTCACCGCGCTGGCCATCAAGAACCAAATCTCACCGCCGACGATTAATATCTTCAATCAGGACCCCAAATGCGATCTGGATTACTGTGCGAACACCGCGCGGGATATGAAGATTGATGTCGCGCTGTCCAATTCATTTGGCTTCGGCGGGACTAACGGCACGCTGGTTTTTAAGCGTTTTTCATAGGCTATCGCACCGGTGGCGCAAGATCATTCGCTTGTCCCGGTCGCCTCCGCTTGTTCCGCTCGTCAATGAAGCGTTTTTTTATTCTCTCGCTACTTGCCATGGTGGCAGCGGTTGCCGGTGCAGCAGGTTGGGCTTACTACTTCGCACACAACAGTCTGCCTTTGCCCATGAATGCGGCGGGTAGTGCTACGCCCTTTGAATTTATCGTTAAGCCGGGCGCTTCGCTGAAAACACTTTCGAAGCAGCTTGCCGAGCAAAAACTTTTGCCCGAATCGCAATCACTATGGCTGCTGGGCCGCATCACCAATCAGGCCACCGGTATTCAGGCAGGCAGCTATCGGCTTGAATCCGCGATCACGCCGCTTGAGCTTTTGCAGAAGCTCAATGATGGCGACGTTATTGCCGTTTCGGTCACCTTTGTTGAAGGTTCCACATTTGCTGACATGCGCGCTCGTCTGGAAAAAACCGGTGGCGTTAAAGAAACGCTCAAAGGTTTATCTAACGCCGAAGCATTGAAACGTATTGGCGCCACTGAAACGCACCCGGAAGGCTTGTTTTTCCCCGACACATACCGGTTTGCCATCGGCACGACCGATGTTGAGTTGCTCAAATCCAGTTACGCGGCCATGAAGAAAAAATTGGCCGAGGCGTGGGAAATGCGGGATAAAAATTTGCCCTATAAAACGCCTTATGAAGTGTTGACGATGGCATCCATCATTGAAAAAGAAACCGGCAAAGCAGAGGAGCGTCCTTTGATTGGATCCGTCTTTATCAATCGCCTGCGCATTCCTATGCGCTTGCAAACTGACCCCACTGTGATCTATGGCATGGGCGAAAACTATGACGGTAATATTCGCAAACGCGATTTGACCACTGATACGCCTTACAACACCTATACCCGCGATGGTCTGCCGCCAACACCGATTGCCATGCCGGGCTGGGGCTCGCTACTTGCGGCAGTGAAACCCGCAGCCTCAGAAAAACTTTATTTTGTCGGCAAGGGCGATGGCACACATTACTTTTCCGCCTCGCTTGATGAACATAATCGTGCGGTTGCGAAATATCAATTGGGTCGTTGATGAAAGGCGAGTCGAGTGCGCGGTAAATTTATTACGCTGGAAGGTATCGATGGCGCAGGAAAATCGTCGCATCTGGTGTTTATCGCCGAGCAACTGCGCGCACGACATATTGAGGTGATTACTACCCGTGAACCCGGCGGCACGCCGCTGGGCGAAGCGTTGCGCGGTATTGTGCTCAATGAGCCCATGCATCCGGAAACCGAGGCGCTGCTGGTGTTCGCGTCGCGTCGTGAGCATCTTGCCAAGGTGATTGAGCCCGCACTTGAGCGTGGCGAGTGGGTGATTTCTGATCGCTTTACTGATTCGACTTATGCGTATCAATGCGGTGGCCGTGGCTTGTCTGAAAATCGTGCCGCGATTCTGGAAGAATGGGTGCATGGGCATTTGCAGCCCAACATCACATTTCTGTTCGATGCGCCGCTGGCCGTAGCACGTGAAAGATTGGAAAACGGCACGCTGGAATTGGATAAATTTGAGCGCGAACAAAATGAATTTTTTTCCAGTGTGCAAAGCGCGTATCTGAAGCGTGCTGCGGAATTTCCTGCGCGCATTAAAGTGATCGACTCCGCGCGCACGCTTGATGAAATTCGCGCAGAGCTAGGTCAGTTGTTAGTGGCACTCGTGTCGTGATTGATTTGCTGCCTTGGCATCGTGCGCCGCTGGATGAGCTCCTCGCGCGCCGCGCCAGTCTACCGCACGCGATGCTGATACACGGCAAACAGGGCATTGGCAAAGTAGAGTTCGCACGCGCTATGGCGCAATCACTTTTGTGTGAATCGCCAGAGCACGGTATTGCCTGTGACACTTGCAATGCCTGCGGTTGGTACCGCGAAGGCAATCATCCTGATTTTCGTGAGTTGGTGCCGGAAAATTTATCTGATGATGATAGCGACGCCGATGCGTCGGCTGATGCGACTGACGGCACCAAAGAAAAGAAAAAGAGCAAGGAAATAAAAATCGATCAGGTGCGTGAACTGAGCAGTTTCATGACGCTTTCCACCCATCGCGATGGCTTTCGCGTGCTGGTGATTTATCCGGCTGAAACCATGAATCTGGCTGCCGCCAATGCGTTGCTGAAAACGCTGGAGGAGCCACCACCTCGCACCGTGATACTGCTGGTGACGGATCAAATGACGCGTCTGCTCGCCACCATTCGCAGCCGCTGCCAGCGTATTCTGCTCGCCTCACCAACGGCTGAAGAAGCCTTGAAGTGGCTTGAAGCGCAAAATGTTTTGAAGCCTGCGACCGCGCTGGCGATGGCCGGTGGTGCGCCGCTGGATGCGATTCAATTTGCGGATCGCACTTATCAAACTGAGCGGCAGGCATTTTTGGGCGTACTAACAGATGAGCAAGCAGACTATGTTGCTGCTGCGCAAAGTTTTGAAAAAAGTGATTTGGTCAATATCGTCACCTGGCTACAAACATGGGTCGCGGATATCGTGATTGCGAAGCTGGCCGGACAAATACGGCACCATGTCGATCACCAGAAAGAGATAACCAGAATTGCCGCACGCGTGGAATTGCCAAAGCTCTTTCGCTACGAATCAGCACTTCGTCAAACCCGGCGCAGTATCAGTCATCCGCTTAACGCAAGACTTTTGCTCGAACAATTGTTAATATCGTACCAACAGGCCATTCGATAACCGTTTTAAACGCATCGAAAAAAAAAGGAAGTGCAGTATGTCCACACCAGCAAATATCATCCCCATCCGTCGCCCCGATGTGATCTCGCTCAACCTCAAGGGTAAAAGCGCGCTGTACGCGTCATGGATGCCGCTCTTGCGTGGTGGCGGCTTGTTTATGCAGACAAATAAGCCGCATCAGTTAGGGGACGAAATTTTAGTGGTGCTATCGTTTCTGGAAGAGCCGATCAAAATTCCGCTCACCGGCAAAGTCGCGTGGCTTAATCCGCAGCACACCACCGGCAGCCGCCCGCAAGGCGTGGGAATTCAATTGCCGGATAACGAAGTCGGCAAGGATTTGAAGAAAAAAATCGAAGGTATTTTGGCACCGGTCGCCAAGTCAGATCGCGCCACCCATACGATGTAGGCGTGTGGCCATGGTTTTGTCATACGACAGTCGCGAGTTTGTAGCGATCAAGCCACTTTGCGGTATCAAGTGCTTCCGCATGTTGCATCTTGGCAATTAAACGGCCCAGATCGCTATCGACCGACAGCGCATCGTGATGCAATTCGCGCAGAAATCGCTCATCGCACGCGTGGCCTAAAAACGCCACGAGCTGATCAAAAAATCCAGCAACGTTGAGCAAACCAACCGGCTTGCCGTGATAGCCCAGCTGCAACCAAGTCAGCGCTTCAAACAGTTCATCTAACGTGCCATAGCCGCCCGGCAAGGCGATAAAACCATCGGATAGTGTCATCATCAAGGCTTTGCGTTCGTGCATGTTTTCCACCACATGCAGCGTCGTCAAATTTTTGTGTCCCACTTCTTTTTCCATAAGCAACCGCGGGATCACGCCGGTGACTTTTCCATTAGCGGTGAGGCACGCATCTGCCGCAATTCCCATCAGACCTACGCTGCCGCCGCCATAAATCAACTCAATGCCGTGCCCGGCCAGCGTGCGGCCAAATAGTGCCGCTGCATCAGCGTAGGCAGGTTTGTCGCCGGGGTTTGAGCCACAGTAAAGGCATAGCGCCTTCAAGTTATTTTTCACGCGAATCGTTACTATGCAGGTGGCGTGGTGTCGTCCGCCGGCGCAGCATCGCCATCGGATTCGGTATCTTCAGTTTCCGAGCCTGATGTGCCTTCCGCACCTTCCGCATCTTCTGCCCCTTCAGCTTTCTTGCGAAGTTTTTCTTCTTTTTTTGCTTTTTTCGCGAGTTCTCTTTGACGCTTTGCAAAATCGTAATTTGGCTTGGCCAATTGGCAATCCTTTCAAAAATGAGGGCTTCGGAAATTGTCCGGAAAAATGAAACCCTTGAGCCATAAGATTAACCGATTTCGACGATCAATTCGCGCCGCGACCAGAATCATCATTCATAGCGCAGCGCTTCAACCGGTTTTAATCCCGCCGCACGACGCGCAGGATAAAAACCGAAAAATATGCCGATCATGGCAGAGAAGCTGAACGCAATCACAATACCGGAAGTAGAAATGCCCACTTCCATCGGTGAAAATTTTGTAATCGCCACGCTGCCCAGATAGGCGAGCAGCACACCAATCGCGCCGCCGCACACGCAGATCACAATGGCCTCAGTCAAAAATTGCAGCAACACATCGCGCCGTTTAGCACCCAGCGCCATGCGAATACCAATCTCGCGGGTGCGCTCAGTCACCGACACCAGCATGATGTTCATAATGCCGATGCCGCCCACTAGCAACGAGATTGAGCCGATGGCACCGAGCAGTAGCGTTAACGCCGTGGCGATGCCTTGCGCGGCCTCAGCGATGGATGCTAAATCGCGCACCGTGAAATCATCTTCCTGTTCTTCGCGAATGCGGTGGCGCACGCGCAAAAGTTGCGTCGCATCATAAACCGCATCTTGCACCTGATCCGCACTGGCGGCTTGCGCCAAAATGTATTGAATGCTGCCTGGCGTCCAGCTGCGAATAAGTTGTTGCCGCGCGGTAGAGAGCGGTACAAAAATCGCGTCGTCTTGATCGCCACCACCCAAGTCGCTGCCTTTGGTTGCAAGCACGCCGATGATTTCAAACGGGCGGCTGCGAATGCGAATAGTCTGCCCAATCGGATCGGCTTCGCCAAATAAATTTGACGCGACCGTACTGCCGACGACAGCAACCCGCGACACGGAGCGCATTTCCACATCACCAAAAATGCTGCCCTTGTCGGCAGTCCAATCTTTGATATTGAAATATTCAGGGCCCACGCCATACACGCTCGCGTTCCAATTATTCGCACCACTCGCAACCTGAAACGGCTGCTGCACAATCGGCGCAATATTCGCAAACACGGGAAGCTGGGCCAAGGCGGCTGAATCGCTTAACGTCAATGTTTGTGCGGCCCCGCGGCCTGCACGCACACCGTTCGACGTGGACGAGCCCGGCAGAATCACCATCACGTTGCTGCCCATCGTATCGATACGGCGATTAATATCTTCGCGCACCGATTCGCCAATCGCCAACATCAACACCACCGCGCCCACGCCGATGATAATGCCCAGCATGGTAAGGCCCGCGCGCAGGCGGTTCATGCCCATGGCGCGGAAGGCTTCGAGGCACACTTGCCAGAAATTCATATTGCTACTCCAACTAAACTTGACATAGGTGAATTTTATAAAACTCGTTTATAGACGTGCGTTTTGCGGCATTTTTGCTTCAAATCACCCGTCAATGCTAGAGTTTATAAATCATAAATGCGCATCCGCCATCGGCCCGTCATAGGTCACGTAACCATCTTTTAGCCGCACCAATCGCTTCGCATATTTAGCCACATCCGGCTCGTGCGTGACGATTAAAATACTCATGCCTTGCTCTTCATTCAAGCGCGTAAATAGGTTCATGATTTCGCTGCTGGTGGCGGTGTCCAGATTGCCGGTGGGCTCATCCGCGAGAATTAACGCGGGCTCGCACACCAGTGCGCGTGAAATCGCTACGCGCTGCTGTTGCCCACCGGAAATCTGATTGGGCAATCGCTTTAAAAATTCGCCCAGTCCTGTCTGCTGCAATTTCACCGCGGCGCGCTTGCGCGCTTCCGCCATACTCACGCCCGCGTAGAGCAAGGGCAGGGCCACGTTATCGACCAAGGGCATGCGCTTCAATAAATTAAAACCCTGAAACACGAAGCCAATGGTTTCATTGCGCACCGAGGCCAGCTCGTTGTCGCTTAATTTTTCAACTTCACGGCCGTTAAGAACATAGCTGCCTTTGGTCGGCGTATCAAGGCAGCCTAAAATATTCATCAACGTAGATTTGCCTGAGCCCGATTGGCCCATGATGGCGACAAATTCACCGTGATGGATGGTCACGTTCACGCCGTGCAGCACCGGCGTTTCCAAATCGCCATTGAAATAACTTTTACGAATGTCGGTCAGCGCAATCAACGGCCCGCGCAAAGCGTCGGCTCTCGCTTTCGGCATAACCGCGCTCATCATTTTTTCGCGCCCTTATCCTGCAAATCGCGGATCACCAATTCATCGCCAATCTTGATTTCGCCGGAGATAATTTCGGTATGCTGACTGCTTGCCACGCCAGTACGAACTTCAACCGTTACCAATTCACCTTTTGCATCCACCTTGTAGACTCGTGATGGAGGACGCCTGGTTCTGTCGGCTGGCGCTGTTGTTTCGGGCTTTACGGTCTCAGTTTTTTTCTTGTCATCCTTCTTTTCCGCCTTGTCATCTTTCACCGGACGGAATCGCAGCGCCGCATTCGGAATGCGCAACACATCCGCACGCTGATTCGCGACGAAACTTACCTGTGCGGTCATGCCGGGCTTGAGCACATTGCCTTCATTGGTCACATCCACAATCACGTTATAGGTCACCACGTTTTGCTGGATCGTTGGATTCAATCGCACTAGTCGAATCTTGCCGTTGAAGTCGCGATCAGGATAGGCATCCACTGTAAATCGCACATCCATACCTTGCTTCACGCTGCCCACATCGGCTTCGGCCACGCTGGTGTCGATCTGCATCGCTTCCAGATCTTTCGCGATTTGAAAAAGTGTCGGCGTGGAAAAACTCGCCGCCACCGTTTGCCCAATATCGATCTTGCGATCAATGATGATGCCGTCAATTGGTGAACGAATAATGGTGTAACTCAAATTGGTTTTTTCGCGATCCAGTTGTGCTTTTGCTTGCGCAACTTGCGCTTTGGCCACATCCAGTTCTTTTAAATTTTGTTCCAGCGCTTGAGGCGTGATAAAGCCTTTTGCGACCAGTTCGGTATTGCGTTTTAGCGTGCTTTCGGCGAGCCGCATGGTGGCTTCTGCAGACCGCATCGCGGCTTCCAGTTGTCCGATGTTGGCTTTGATCAGCGCAGGATCAAGCTCAAGCAAAACCTGATTTGCTTTGACGGGCTGGTTGAAATCGGTGTAGAGCTTTACGACTGTGCCTGACACCTGCGTGCCCACGTTCACGACCGTGACAGGATTCAAGGTGCCGTTAGCGCTGATACGCTGAATCACGGGGCCACGATCCACTGCCGCTGTCCGATATCGCTCGCCTTTATTTGCCTCCGATTTTTTCTGAAAATAAGCGGCACCCGCAATCACGCCAGCCAGTAAAACCAGCGGCAGAATCACTTTGGCACGCAGCAGGAATTTGAATATCCGTTTGATGAAATTCATTTTTTATTGATGAGAGTGCAATTAAATTTTAATAAGTTGGAACACACTGAGGATACTAATGCGTGCGAAAGTGTAACGCACACACAATTCTAAATCGTTGCCATTTCCAGTGGCAGGATATGCGACAAAACGCCTGAATTGGCGATGAAATTCTATTTGGGTTGAACAAGGCCAAGCGGAATGCTTGGCTAACGCGTGGTTGCCAGTGAGCGTAGCGGCAAACCAATGGAGAGATACGCCAGATAATATTCGAGATTATTAAATTCATCTGAGCCTTCGAGAAAAGGCTCTGCACCGCTGCGCCGGAAACACCGCTGAAACTGCGCATGCAGGCTGCGAATGCCACCGCCTGGCTCCACACGCGGCCATGATACCGCCTGCCCTACAGCGGGTGCCAGACCGCCACCGGCAATGGCAGTCGGGTTTTTTACTGCTGCCACATTGGTTGACGCAGTGGTCGACTCAGTGGTCGACTCAGCGGTCGAATTTGCACCATACACACCACCCGCATGTTGTACATGGCACGACGCACAGGCAAAATTCTGCTGACCAATTCGGGCATTGAATAATCGGCGACCCGCATCAAAGCGATCGCGTGCGCCTTGACCCAGCACGCGAATATTCAATGACTGGCCCTCGGAAAGGCTGCGCGCATAGGCGGCGAGTGGCCCCATTTCGCTCACGTTGGCGGGCGCAATAGTTGTCTCGCCATGCAGTTGCAGGCAGCGATTTAGCGCAGTCTCAATCGTCATCACTTGTTTGGTCGAGGGCTCAAATTGCGGGTAAGTTCCGGCGATGCGTTTACCGCCGTTGGGGAAACAATTGGAAAACGTTTTGCCGTTTTTGAATTTTTGCTCCCATCGTTTTTTGCCGATGGCCAAAATATCTGCAGTGTTGGTTGCGTTCGCAGCTGACAACGGGATCGCGGTCACACCCGGCTCGAAAGCCGTGCTACCAATAATCCAATCTTCAGGCCGCGTGCCGGACAAGCGCTTTTGCAGCGCCTGAATTATTGCGGCACGATCCTGTTCAGGTGACAGGCTTGACAACGCGCCTTGCGAATGAACGTGGTTCGCCATCAACGCTGCTAATGCAAAAAAAACTACGCTAAATTGTTTCAAGATAAACCACCAAAGCGTCAATCTCGTCATCGCTCAAAATGCGATTTTTGCCGTAGGGTGGCATGATGGTATTCGGCACCGTCTTGCTTAAATCCCAAATCGCATCGCGTAGTTTTGCGCGGTCTGGATACTTCGCTTTGACGGCCTCAAGCGGCATGCCAATTTTCGACTGCGTTTTGACGGCCTCATCGTTGGGCGCTTTATGACAGGCGGCGCAATTACCCTTGCGCTCATCAAGAAAAATCGCACGGCCTTTGGCGATTGTTGCTGGGGCGGTGGCCTGAGCAAGCAGTGGAGGAGAAATAGTGGCGACCCAGAGTGGGATTAAAAATGTGGCAACGCTATGTGGCGAGCAGATTTTTTTCTTAATGTTTGAAAGCATCGCGTGTAGCAGGTTGTTGTTGCGTTGATGGAAGTGAAAGTGAAAGTCTGGGCGTTGTGAATTTTGGTGCAACGGCGGGCTTTTCTTTGCCCCATTCTTTATCGAGTTCCTTATCTAATTCTTTATCGCGTTTTTCACCCGGCAGCAGTGGGCGATTTCTGAATTCGAGTTTTAATTCACGCAGCCGTGATTCGGCACCTGATGATTCATAAAAATCACCATCCTTGGCCTTCACTGCAATTTCAAATTGTTGAATCGCGCCCATTAAATTGCCGCGCCGATAGTAGGCTTCACCGATGGCTTTATGCTCAGCGAGACGCTTATTTTTGCGCTCATAGCCTTTAGCGGCAAGCTCGTACAAGCGTGGATCATCGACGATATTTTTCAGTTGTTCATTGGCGGCAAGCAAAGCCGCATCAATTTGCCCGGCTTCATATAGCGTTTCAATATAGCCATACGTTAATGCGCGCTGGCCCGGAAAATTTTTTATTGCCGCTTTATAAATTTTCAACGCCTCATCAAATTTGCGCTCTCCGTTTTTGATTTGTGCGGCAAGATTTTCAATCCATGGGTGGCCACCGTTCCAAGTGCGAATGCTGGCCAATTCTTTTTCGGCTGAGTCAAATTGTCGTGATTGTGTAAGCGCCAGCGTGAGCCCGTACGCGTCAGCGCGATTGCGCATGATAGTACTGGCAGCGATTTCGCCCTTGAAAAAAGTGACTGCCTCAAATGGGCTCATGCTCATCACACGCAACTTTGCGCGCGCGAGTTTGTATTCCACGCTGTCCGGTACCGAGCTGCGGCCTTCGGTGCTGAACGATGCGCCGCCAGTGCTCGCGGTGCGCTTGTTACCAGTGCCCATTGACGCAACACGATCCTGCATTTCGGCAATCCGCTCAGTGGTTAGCGGGTGAGTGCGAAGATAGCCGGGCGTCTTGCCATCGTTGTGACGGTTCGCCCGCAACATGCGCTCAAAAAATCCCGGCATGCCCTGCGGATCGAAACTTGCCTGCGACATGACCAGCAATCCCAGACGATCCGCCTCGCGTTCGAAATCGCGGGTGTAATTGAGTTGGTTTTGATATGACAATGCCGCTGAGCTGGCGACGATTGCTTCGGTCGCCTGAGCCGACGATGAGGAATTCGAGCGTGCAGCAAGAATTGCACCTGCCAACATCGCCAGCTGAAGCGGCGCATTCTTGCGCTGCTCATCGGCACCCCGCGATTGATGCCGTTGCAAAATATGCGCGATCTCATGACCCATGACGCCCGCGAGTTCAGACTCATTGGTCGTCGTCAGAAATAATCCGGAATGAATCGCGACAAATCCGCCCAGCAATGCGAATGCGTTAATTGCCTCATCGTTTAGCAGAAAAAATTCGAAGTCACGGCGATTATCATTGGTGCTGCCACGACTGGCCGCAATCATTCGATTACCGAGGCCTGTGATGTAGTCCGACAATTCCGCATCTTCAACAAACGCGCGGTCCCCGCGTATCTCCAGCATAATTCGTTTGCCGATGGTGCGTTCCTGCTGTGCTGATATAACAGCATCGGATGAATCACCAAGATCGGGCAGGCCTTGTGCGTGGACGGGTAACACCAAGGATAAAATAGTAGCGCTGACCATCATCCTGCAAAGCTTGCGCTTAAAAGGAATTGAAAAATAATGTACTGGATTGGGCGATACTTTTTGCATGAAAACTTTGCGTAAATTTTATTGGACTTCTGTATCTTTGACGATATTGAGCGGTTTCAGTTCCCGCAACGTGTTTAGCATGAATAGATTGTACCAACGGTAGCGCAATACAGAAATATGCACAGAAATCGCTTCAAAAACTGACTGACTCACGAAAAAAGCCAAATCCATGTCTTCATTAAACCATTTCGACGAAAGCGGCCAAGCTCACATGGTCGATGTCGGCGAAAAACGCGAAACGCAGCGTGTAGCCACCGCAAGCGGACATATTCGCATGCTGGCGGCAACTTTCGATTTAATCAAAAGCGGAGGAGCCAAAAAAGGCGACGTGCTGGGCATCGCGCGCATTGCCGCGATTCAAGGCGCCAAACGCACACCGGATTTGATTCCGCTTACGCATCCTTTGATGATCACCAAAGTTGCGGTGGAATTTATTCTTGATGAATCTGCGTCTTCGGTTGAATGCCGTGCGGTTGTTGAAACGATTGGCAGAACAGGGGTTGAAATGGAAGCATTGACGGCTGTTTCAGCAGGGCTGTTGACGATTTACGATATGGTCAAAGCCGTTGATCGCGGCATGACGATTTCGGATATTCGTCTGCTTGAGAAAAAAGGCGGGAAATCCGGCGATTACGTCGCGAATTAAATTCCTGCAAAAGTTTTTAAAACCCCCGCCACGCCGCAGGCTGCGATGATGAAGATCACGCCAATCTTGAAACGAAATAGTGCGATTGCGGCCGCGATGGTGAGTAACGCGGCGAACCATTCAAAGCCGCCACCAAACACATTTTCTGCATTGGCCTTTGGCCACCAAACATGCCACGCAAAAAATACGGCGAGGTTTACAATCACGCCGACAACGGCTGCGGTAATGGCGGTTAATGGCGCGCTAAATTTCAATTGGCCGTGAGTGGTTTCGATAAAGGGCCCACCGATAAAAATAAATAAAAACGACGGCAGAAACGTAAAAAATGTCACCACGGTTGCGGCTAAGGCACCTGCTAAAAATATTGAATCCGGTCCCAGTATTTGTTTGGTCACGCCACCGACAAAGCCGACAAATGCAACCACCATAATCAGTGGACCCGGTGTGGTTTCGCCGAGCGCTAATCCGTCAATCATTTGCTGTGGGGTGAGCCAGTTAAAGCCATCGACCGCGCCTTGATAGACATAGGGCAACACGGCATAAGCACCGCCGAATGTGAGCAGCGCAGCCTTGGTAAAAAACCAGCCCATCTGTGTGAGTGTGCCTTGCCAGCCGAGCTGCGAAATCAGAATGAACATCGCACCGAACCACAACGCGAAACACACGGCAATCACTTTGGCGAATCGCGTCCAACTAAAAATAGCGTGCGGCGGTGTGGGGCTCGTATCATTGATGATAGCGTTATCAATTTCATTTGATGCCGAGCCATGCACACTACCTGCGCTGAATTTCTTTGGTGCAAATTTGCCACCGAGCGCGCCCAAAATTGCAGCCGCTAAAATGATCGCTGGAAACGGTACCGTGAAGGCAAAAATAGCGATGAATGCAGCGGCAGCAATCGCCCATAGCCATACATTCCTTAACGTTTTTGAGCCGATCCGCCACGCCGCAAAAAGCACAATCGCCGTCACTGCCGGTTTAATGCCGTAGAGCAATCCGGCGACGACTGGCAGGTTGCCAAACGCCAAATAAATCCAGCTCAAAACGATCAAAATAAACAGTGAAGGCAGCACAAACAAGCCGCCCGCAATAATGCCGCCAACCGTGCCGTGCATCAGCCAGCCGATGTAGGTGGCGAGCTGCTGCGCCTCCGGCCCGGGCAGCACCATGCAAAAATTCAACGCATGCAAAAATCGTTTTTCCGAAATCCAGCGCTTCTGCTCGACCAATTCACGATGCATGATGGCGATTTGCCCGGCTGGCCCGCCGAAGCTGATAAAGCCCAGCTTCAGCCAAAATTTCAGCGCGTCAGAAAACGAAATTGATGTGTGACTGATCATGATTTTTTAAACAAGTCAGCGTTGTGAATTTCCGCACGTGCGCTTTTGAGCCATGCGTAGAGTGCGTCATATATCACCATGCCGTGAGCAAGCATCTCGTGATCATTGCGATAAAGTTCCGACAAGCCAAGCGAGACTGCCAGTAGGCCCGCCGATTGCGGTGTAAGGTCTGGCTGCCCAGCAGGGTTGCCAACATCGGCTCCGCGCACAATCACCGCCAGATCAGCCAATACCGGATCATTCAATTTGAAATCTGCGATCAGCGCATCGAAACTGCATGCATCAGCCCGATGTGTAAATTGCACATTCGGCACATCATAGGCAATCGCGTTTTGTGTTTCGGCGAATGATAAAACGTCTTTCGTTGGCACATAAATAAATTCTGCCGTCGGATCAATAAATCGCCGAATCAGCCAAGGGCACGCGATGCGATCAATCTTTGGGCGTTCACGTGTGACCCATTTCGTTGGCGCGTTTACACCGGCAGGAACGCGCAATTCAGCATGCTTTTCAATTGTTGGCAACCCGGCAGATTTCCACGCTTCTGCGCCGCCTTCCAGCGAATAAGCATGCAAGCCAATCTCACGTAAAGCGGCGCATGTATTTTTGCTGACCTCATGACCGCGTACGCAATACACAACGATATCGCGATGCACCGGCAAATATTTTCGCCAGTCGGCAACAGTCGCCGGATCGCGCCACGTGGCGCTCGCCAGCATGCGTGAATCGGCTTGAAAGGCAGGCTGGGCGCGCACGTCCAGCAATAGCGGCGCTGCTGCCGAGCCAAGTGTTTTAGAAAGTTGAATAGCAGATATGAATGTAGATGCGGTGTCCATGGGCTGTCCTTTGGAGGAGATTAAGCAGCGCTTGGACGGGACACCGTCTTGCTCCTTGGCGATTTTTTGATCGCGGGCTAAGCAGCGGGAGCTTGCAATTCCCGTGATTAAAGTTTAACGCAGTTTGCGATGCAGTTGCAATTTTAGAGCGCAAAAAAATAGCACCGAACAATCGGCGCTATTTTTACGGCGATGCATTATCAGCCAACGTATTTTGTTAATGCCAGCATATCAAGGTTGTCGGTCAATCCCGCGATGCCTTCGTCCTTCGGCGTCCATTGCGGTTTTTGGAACAAGTAGGAGAAATGGTCGTACCATACAAGACCAATCATGGTTTCGCCCACAACTCTGCTGCCGACTTCGCCCAAGTGATGCCCTTTGTTCAATATCTCGGCTTCTTTGAGAATATAGAACCACAGTGGCGCACAGCCCTGCAGCCAGCGCTTGTTGCCCGCAAGCAGCGCTTTGCCTTCATCCCATTTGCCAATGACATCACCGTCCGCTTTTGAATGCCATAGCTGTGCATCGCTGAGTATCTTGGACACGTTCATCATCTCGGCCACGCGCTGCCCCGATGGCAGGCCCATGCTCACGCCGCGCATCAGATTGCGGAAGGCGAGTGACTCGAAAGGTGAGGGAATACCAGCCCGCGCAAATTCGGGCAGGTTGCCCAACGGATCAACCAGGGTCGCATCAATGCGATAGCTTAACTGCGGGATTTGTTTCTGGCCTGCTGGAATTTTTTTTGGTTCGCCAAAAAAGAAAGTCCAGTCGATTCCCCACGCCGGTGGCAGCGGCTCGCCAAATCCATTCATTGCATCGGTGACGGCACTTGTTTGCCGAACAAAAATCGGCACGCGCGCAAAAGGGGTGACCTTTCCCTTGGCCGACTTAAATTTTGCGGTCGGCGTGGTGAGGACAATATCGTTGAGCGCATAGCTGGGCCGAACCATTGAATGGGCAAAGCGAAATGCAGCAACCGAAAATTCAACCGGAATATAAGCGTCGCCGTCATGCGGGCGATAGAACTTGAAGTTCGGATTACGCTCGCCTTTATCTTTCTTTGGCATGATCGATTCAATCACTTTGGCGTCGCAGATTTTCGGCAAGTAATCGTGCAGCACTAGCCATTGATAAGTCCATCGCACAATCCGCTGCGCTTCAGCAAACACCAGATCATCATCCGATGCATCAGGACGTGCTTTCAAATCGTCAAAAACCTTGTTGTGAAATTTTAGAAACAGCGCCTGAATCTGCGCCACGATTTTGTTTTCGTCGTTGCGCTTGTCGCCAATGAGCGCGGTAAAATCTGCGGTGCGTTGCAGATCGGGACGCTTCATGCCATTCACGCCACGATCAGCGCCGAGCACAAATTTGCTGCGATTGGATTTGTCGTACAGGTAGGGCTGGTCCGCAGGCCCACGGCCATAAATGCAGTCCAGATCAAGTCGTGGCGTGCGGAAATCAACCAGCGCGTCAGGGTCATTCTGTTGTTGCAATGACGATGCGGGATCGAACGTAATATCGTGATCAATAAACTGTCCAAAGTAGGTGTAGCCCGCTGGTATGGTCGGGTTTTCATCGTTTGGTTCGGGCGTGTTGATGTCCGAGTCTGGTGTCGGGCTGCCGCCGACGTCCACTTTGGTATTAAATTCGTTGCCAATCATCGCCTTCGCAAGGCCCTTGCAAAGGTCGGTAATGGCGATCTGCTCCTGCGGCGTCCGCCCGATTTGTGCAGGCTCAAGCCAGCGAAACATGCGCCCAAATTTTCCCGTTTGAATGCTCGATTGTTGTGTGCTCTCCAGCCCGCGAAGGGGCTTGCTGCCATGACCTGCCATATCGTTCTCCGTTCAAGTGAGTTGAATACGCCGCCCGGTAAGGTGGCTTGCACTTTTTAAAACGATAATCGCCAGCAAGACCCGACATTTTCGCAGAGTAAATTTTTATGGCGGTATTTATGTGACGCGCTTTAAGAGAATAACCGCACCGCAGTCTTTGCAAATCCGCGCGCAGCCTGACGCTGAGTGGCACCAAGGATAGGCTCACGATTGAGAACGCCTGAACCATCATTCTGCGTTGATGGATGGTTTTTGATGTGTTCACGTTGAGTATCTGGGAATGTTTTAAACGTTTTCTTACGGTTTGATTAGGCTGCCGATGGGCCTCGTTAATGGAGAACACATGCGGCGCAAATTGCTTCACTCAGTGTGCTCAAGCTACAGTCTCATTTTTTTTGTGTGTGCGGACGCCTCAATTTGGGGATCACAACATTCTGCATCGCATCCGTTTTTTACGTAGCCAGTCAGCGCACCGTTCCCGTAACTTCCCCAAAAAAACCAGCCCACTCTGTTATATTCTCAGCTCGCGTTAGGGAGCAACACATGGCAGCAACACATGGCAGCAACACATGGGAGCAAAACATGAACACACTAAGCATCACCAAAGAGCTGGACGTTAAAGGCCTGAACTGCCCACTGCCTATCCTGCGCGCCAAAAAAGCGTTGGCGGATATGGAATCGGGGCAAGTGTTGCGCATTGTCGCGACTGACCCAGGTTCAGTTAAAGATTTCGCGGCGTTTTGTCGGCAAACGGGTAATCCGCTGTTGGGCTCGGAAGAAACCGCATCCACGTATACCTTTACAATTTCCAAACGTTAGTCGATTTACTTCCCCGTAAATTTAGGCTTTCGTTTTTCCACAAACGCGGTGACGCCTTCTTTGAAATCATCTGTTTTTGCGCAGTCGGCAAAGTAGGCGATTTCGTCAGCAAGGTGTTCTTTGATCGGCGTATTCCATGACTGATTGATGAGTCGCTTCGCGCGCGCGTAGGCTTGCGTGGCACCGGCGGCGAGGCGTTCAGTCAATTGCATGGTTTCAGTCGTAAGCGCATCGATGTCCACCACGCGATTCACCAAACCCAGCGCCAGCGCTTGTTCGGCGTTGATGGTCTCGGACAACATAATCAGCTCAGTTGCTTTGCGCATGCCCAGCAATCTCGGCAAAAAATACGTGCTGCCGCCATCGGGTGATAGGCCGATTTGCGTGTAGGCGGTTTTAAATTGTGCGGCGGTGCTGGCAATCGCAAAATCGCACGCCATCATCACGCTCAAGCCCGCGCCCGCGCAGGCTCCTTGCACTTCAGCTACAACGGGAAAAGGCATGGTGCGAATATTGATGATGCCTTCGTGCAGCGCATCGCCGAGTGGCTTGACGGTTTCGGCAACGCGCTCACGTTCCCTGTAAAAATGGCCGACATCGCCGCCCGCCAAAAACGCTTTGCCCGCGCCGCGTACGATCAATGCGCGAACACTGTTTGATTTAATAATCTCATTTGTCACATCACGAAACGCCAGGATCAATTCCACCGACATTGCGTTAAAAACCTCCGGCCGGTTAAACGTCATGATGCCAATGCTGCCGTGTTGTTCAAATAGTACGGTGTTCATTTTGTAGCCTCTTCCTGAATGGGTTCGATGATGCCGCGCGCGGCGTAGATGGGGCGGATGTGTTTTCGTAGTCTGGGTAGATACGCAAGATACAGCAGGCACGCACCCGCGCAAATCGCTCCGCAAACGAGGAAAGTATGTGGTGCGCCAATTTTCACCGCGAGCCAGCCTGCGGCGAGGTGGCTCAATGGTGCGGCACCAATAAAAAATGTGGAATAAATACTGACGATGCGGCCGCGTTTATCGTCATCGACAATGGATTGAATAATGGTATTTACGCAAACCGATGAGCCCATCAAGCCCATGCCGGTCATCGACATACACATGAATGAAATCCATTCAATGCGCGAAAACGAAAACCCGATCACGCCGCATGCGGCGATTGATGCGGTGCCGAGCAGCCATCGCGTGAGTCCGCGTACATTGGGGCGCAGCGCGAAGGTGATCGCGCCAATCAGCGCGCCCAAGCCCACGGCGCTGATGAAGAGACCGTTTAATCTGGCACCTTGATTGAATGTCTCAACCGAAATGGCCGGCATCAAAATGGTGTATGGGCTGATCGCAAACGAGACCGCGCCGACCATCAGCACAAGCGGGCGAATGACCGGATGCGTGAGTGCGAAACGCCAGCCATCGGCGAGATCGCGCGTAAATGATTGGCTGCTTGCTTTGCGAATGGGCTCATGCGGTTTGATGCGCATGAGCTGGATCAGCACGGCGAGATATGAAAACGCATTTAAGCCAAAACAGGCGGCTTCACCAACGGCTGCAATCACCAACCCACCCAGTGCGGGTCCAATCAAACGCGTGCCATTGATGTTAATTGAATTCAGCGCAATTGCGTTCGGCAAATCATTTTTGTCGTCAATCAATTGTACGAAAAATGCATGACGTGTCGGCACTTCAATGCCATTCAACATGCCTTGCATAAAACCAAAAGTCGCCAGCAGCGTGATCGTGATATGACCAGTCGCCGTCACTATCGCAAGTGCTAATGCGACCAGCAATAGCAGGCTTTGCACGGTAAGGAGCAGTTTTTTGCGGCTTACACGATCCGACAGCGCGCCCGCAATCGGCGTGATGACGATAAACGGTGCCATCGATAAAAAACCAATCGTGCCGGTCGCCGCCGTTGAGCCCGTCAGTCGATACGCGAGCCACATAATCGCGACCGATTGCATCCATGAACCAAGCTGGGACACTGCCTGGCCGATGTAATACGCGCGAAAGTTTTTGGAGCGAAGTGCGCGGAGCGATTGGGGTAGCAACAAGGTTTATGTTTTTTTAAGGCTGCAATAAAGGCTGTAGTTAAGGCTGCAATTTTTTTAGCTGCACGCGCATGGAAACAACTTTGTTTTCAAAGCTAGCAAGACGTTCGCGTTCTTGCGCGACCACGGCAGGCGGCGCACGATCCGCGAAGCTGGCGTTGCCTAATTTCGCGGTCGCTTTGCCA
>JANXWW010000120.1 GCA_025350945.1 Burkholderiales bacterium | reverse complement strand
TTGCGCGGCGCATCAAAACCACAGGATTTGATGTCAGTGTCGTTGGTACATTACCGGTAACGAGTCAACTCAGCGTGTTTGCACGCGCAGGTGCATTTATGAGCGAGCGCAAAATAAGCTTCGCAACATCAGGCGATGTGGAACTGTTGGCGGGTGTTCAAGGCAACACAGAGCGGCAAACAAAAGCAACGTTTGGTGTAGGTGTCACCTATGACTTTACTAAAAATATCGCATTGCGTGCCGAGGTATCGCAGACCCGTAAATATGCTGACGAACTGTTATCGCAGAATCGCAATATTGATTTTTATTCAGTGGGTATGCAATACCGATTTCGCTAATTCAGCCTGGAGCAGCGGGCGCAAAACTCTATATCTTGCGCGGCAGCGTGAAAGTTACCAAGATCACCTGCATGCACTGATTGTCAGTACAACAATATTGCTGGCATGCGTGTTGTAACAGACTGTAAATAAAAATCATCTGACGAAATTGCCAGCACGTGAATACAAAGCCGCGTGATTTCGTTCATCAGGATTATTTCTGGCTCTGCAAACCCTAATACTGGCGCGGCGTTTCGAGGGAGAGCCCCTTTGGTGCGGGGCATTTTCACAGAGATGTTAATCGCACACAACGTCTCACGCAACGGCTTCCAGCCCTATTTCTTCGCTTAATTTTTCGTGACTTGTAAGCGATCAGATGCAGCAATGCGTTGCCAGAATGTGCATATTATGAATATCACAATATGTTTATCCACCATTTCGTGCACTTTAGTGCTAAACATGAGTCTTACATTTAAATGACGACGCATGTATGAAATAACGTCGCCGCATGTCCGCCGCACCGCCCGGAGTAATGAATGCGCAATTTTTTTCACAGCTATATTTTTCGTTGCATTTTCGTTTGTCTGTTGATCATCACCACGTTTGCTTTGGTTGGTTGCGCGACCAATGATGCGTCGAATAGCAGCAATGACGATAACGACGCTGTCAATGCGAACACCACAAGCACCTTAAACATGGTGAATCGCATCACCTGGGGAGCGAACCCCAGTACGATGCAATATGTTGCCAAAGTGGGCCTGCCGCACTATATGCAGGAGCAGCTTCAGCCTGCGCGCTCATTGCCGCCTGTGATCGCCGAGCAAATTAACGCCATGACTATTTCACAGCAGCCACTCGCGACACTGGTTCAGGATCTTGAGCAACGTCGCAAAGATGCGGATGCCATCAAAGAAGATGAAGCCAAAAAAACAGCGCAACAGGCTTATCAAGCTGAATTGAATCGCCTCGCGCGCGAAGCGCAAACACGCACGCTATTGCGCGCGGTGTATTCGCCAAATCAATTGCAGGAGCAAATGGTGTGGTTCTGGGCGAATCATTTCAACATTCACGCGGGCAAACACAATAATCGCGCGATGATTGGCGACTTCGAAGAAAGCGTGATTCGCCCGCATGCGCTGGGCAAGTTTCGTGATCTGGTGACGGCGACCGTATTTCATCCGGCGATGATTCGCTATCTGGATAACGAACAAAATGCGGTGAATAAAATCAATGAAAATTACGCGCGCGAATTGATGGAACTGCACACGCTCGGTGTGGATGGCGGATACAGCCAGAAAGATGTGCAGGAACTCGCGCGAATTCTCAGCGGCGTTGGCATCAACTTTAGCAGCGCGACGCCCAATGTGCGGAAGGAACTCGCCGCGCAATATGTTCGCAAGGGATTGTTTGAATTCAATCCGAATCGGCATGACTACGGCGATAAAATTTTTCTGGGACAACCGCTCAAAGGTCGTGGTTTGGCGGAAGTGAATGAAGCGATTGATCGCCTGAGTAAACATCCTGCTACGGCGCGTTTTGTGAGCCGCAAGCTGGCGTTATTTTTCGTTTCTGATGCACCATCGCAACAATTGATTGAGCGTACCGCCGCAACCTTCAACAGCAGTGATGGCGATATCGCGGCCACATTAAAGACGCTGCTGAATTCACGCGAGTTGCATGCTTCGTTGGGCAAAAAATTCAAGGCCCCGATTCATTATGTGGTGTCCGCGGTGCGTCTAGCGTATGACGACAAGCCGATCCTCAACGCTGCACCGATGCTGAATTGGCTGAATCGCATGGGCCAGCCGATATTCGGACGGCAAACGCCGGATGGTTATCCGCTTTTGCAAACCGCGTGGGCGAGCCCGGGGCAAATGACGACGCGATTTGAAATCGCCAAAGCGATTGGTTCTGGCAGCGCAGGATTATTCAAAACCGACGGCCCGCAGCCGATTGAAAAACCGGCGTTTCCGCAACTGGCCAATGCACTTTATTTTGGACAAATGCAGCAAACATTAAGCCCCGCCACGAGACAAGCGCTCGATCAGGCTGCTTCGCCGCAGGAGTGGAATATGTTGTTGATGTCATCACCCGAAATGATGCATCGCTGATGCATAAAATGGAGCCCTCATGAACCGTCGTGAAATTCTTAAAGCCGCTGGTGCGTTGTCCGCATTTTCTTCATTTTCAATGACACCGCTTAGCGCACAACTCTTCGCAGCACCCGCAACAACAAACAAATTGCTCGTGGTATTTTTGCGTGGTGGTTATGATTCGGCGAATTTGCTCGTTCCTGTTGGTTCCGGTAGCAAGTTTTACTATGAAGCGCGGCCGAATATTGCGGTTCCCGCTCCCAATGTAGAAGCTGGTGTCGAAGCCAAAACTAATCTCAATGCCGCGCTGCCGCTCAACGCGGACTGGGGTTTGCATCCGAGCTTGTGTGAATCCATTTTTCCGCTCTATAACGCAGGCCAGGCCGCATTTATTCCATTCGCGGGCACGCATGATTTATCTCGCAGCCACTTCGAAACGCAAGACAGCATCGAGCTCGGCCAGTCGTTAAATCAAAGCCGCAATTATCAATCCGGTTTTTTGAATCGACTGGTGGCGACATTGAGTGGTCGCGGTGCGATTGCGTTTACCGATCAGTTGCCGATTGTGTTGCAGGGCAGTGTGCAAGTGCCGAATACAGCATTGCGCGCGGTCGGCAAACCTTCGGTGGATGCAAAACAGAGCGCCTTGATCGCCACCATGTATCAGGGCACATCGCTCGCGAAACAAGTGAGCGAGGGATTCACGATTCGCGATGAAGTGATGCGCGAGCTGACGGCCGAGATGGATGGTGCGAGTCGCAACGCGATTTCCGCCAAAGGTTTCGAGCTCGAAGCCCGACGCATCGCCAAGCTGATGAAGGAAAAACACAACATCGGTTTTGTCGATGTGGGCGGCTGGGACACGCATGTTGGCCAAGGCGGTGCGACCGGTTATCTCGCGGGACGATTCGACGAACTCGGTCGCGGCCTCAATGGATTCAGTCAGGAAATGGGTGACGAATGGCGCAACACCGTGGTGGTGGTCATCAGCGAATTCGGTCGCACGTTTCGCGAAAACGGCAATCGCGGTACCGATCACGGACACGGCACGGTGTACTGGGTGTTGGGCGGCGGCATTCGCGGCAATCAGATTGCGGGTGAGCAAATAAAAATCGAGCAAAAAACACTTTTTCAAAACCGCGACTATCCCGTGCTCAACGAATATCGCGCGATATTCGGCGGACTATTTGCGCGCATGTACGGCCTCAACGATACACAGATTGAAAAGATTTTTTCGGGTGGGGAAATAACAGCGAAGGCTAAAGATTTGGGATTGATTTAAAGCGACGTGCTGCTAATTTTCACTGACCAAACCCCTAGTGTCTCGTTCTTCGGCACTTCTCGAAACACTCGTACTGCAACCGAACTGTTGCAAGTTTGATTTTTTTGTTCTTCGCAATTGCGCGTTGCAGTTTTCAGTTGGTAGGTCATTTGTTTCATTACATCATAAAAAGCAGATTCCTCACCCAATACCACCGAAAGGTGGTCTCCATCGAAAGCCGGGTTCGGAATGACAATCTTCGACCCTACCTATCCCGCAAAATCTCCCGCGCCGCATTATGCCCCGGCACACCCGTCACCCCACCGCCCGGATGCGTGCCTGATCCACATTGATACAAATTTTTGATCGGCGTGCGGTAATCACCGTAGCCCAAAATCGGCCGCGCGCTGAAGAGCTGATTTAACGTTAACGCGCCATGAAAAATATCGCCGCCGACGAGGCCGAATTTTCTTTCCAGATCGAGCGGCGAATGAATCTGTCGCGCAATCACGCTGGCTTTGAAATTGGGTGCGAATGTATTAACGGTATCAATCATTAAATCTGCCACCACATCCCGCGCATCATCCCAATTTTTTCCATCCGGCAATATCGGCGAAACATGCTGACAAAACAAACTCGCCACGTGCTTGCCTGCGGGGGCCAATGAATTATCGACTGTGCTGGGAATTAAAATTTCCACAATCGGATTTTTTGACCAGCCAAATGTGCGCGCATCGAAATAGGCTTGCTCCATATACTTGAGCGATGGTGCCATGATGATGCCCGATGAATGATGCAAGCCAGATTCAGGATGACAGCTAAATCGAGGCAATTCATCAAGTGCTACATTCATGCGAAATGTGCCGGAGCCGCATTGATAGGCGTCCACACGTTGTGCAAATTCCGGCGTCACATATTCAGGCGCGACCAATTTTTGAAACAGCAATTTCGGATTCAGATTCGAAACAACGCGCCTGGCTAAAATTTCGCTGCCGTCTTCGAGCACAACACCGTTTGCTTTTCCGTCGCTGACCAATAAATTTGCCACCGGCGAATTGAGCGAAATCTCCACGCCACGTGCCGTGGCCTCTGCCGCCATTGTCTGCGTAATCGCGCCCATGCCACCCACCGCGTGGCCCCAAATACCGGGCTTGCCATTGACCTCGCCGAACACATGATGCAGCAACACATACGCCGAGCCCGGTGTGTACGGCGAAGCAAAATTACCCACCACACTGTCAAAACCGAAACACGCTTTGATCGGCTCACTTTCAAACCACCAATTGAGCATGTCACCTGCACTCTTGGTAAATAGATCGAGCACATCGCGGCGCGCGACCATATCGAGTGCTTTGAATCGTTTGCCAGTTTTCCATGCTTGCAGCAGATCGTGCAGCCCGCCACCGACATTCGGCGGGGTTTCGAGCAACAAATCTTTCAGCACATCGGCGACGCGATCCAGCATCTGATAATAAGCAGGCAGCTTTTCTGCATCGCGTTTTGAAAAACGCGCAACCTCACGTTGCGTTTCGGTGAGACTACCGCCGACCTTGATATAGGCTGAGTCGCTGAGTGGCAAAAAGTTGGAAAAAGGACGCTCCACCATGCGCAAGCCGTGTTCATGCAATTTCAGATCACGAATAATTTTCGGATTCAACAAACTCACGGTGTAGCTCGCGGTCGAATTACGAAAACCCGGATGAAATTCTTCAGTGACTGCCGCGCCACCCACCACATGTCGCCGCTCGAGCACGCGCACCGACATGCCTTTGGCGGCAAGGTAGCAGGCGCAAACGAGGCCGTTATGGCCGCCGCCGATAATGAGTGCGTCGTAGATTTTATTCATTGATGAATCTTTGTCGTGGTAAGTTTCGTATGTTATTTTATTGCTTTCAATATACTTTGCGACTATGCAAGTAAACATTTATCCGCGCAAGCAAACATTATTCGCCGCTTTGAAAATGGTGGCGTTAATGATGCTGGCCCTAATCGCAGGCTGCGCAGGCGGCATCGCTGAATTTAACGGCCCCGATGCGCCGAGTTTTACGCCCTATCCTGCGAATCAACGCGCGCGCGTAGCACTCGTGATGGGCGCTGGCGGGCCGCGCGGGTTCGCACATATAGGCATACTCAAAGTGCTGGAAGAAAACGGCATAGAAGCTGATCTGGTGGTCGGCGCGAGTGTCGGCGCGATGATTGGCGCGTTGTACGCTAACGGCATGTCGGCGAAGGAGATTGAAAAAATTGCGCTTGATCTCGACGCCAAAAAATTTATCGGTATTTCCACCTCCGGCTTTAAGGGCAATGGCAACGCGGTGGAGTCTTTTGTTCGCGACTTAACCGATAACAAGCCGCTGGATGGTATGAAACGTCGCCTGGCCGTCACGGTAGCGGCCACCCGTGATAATGCGCTGCATGTTTTTAATCGCGGCAATACCAGCGCGGCAACACGTGCATCGAGTGCCACACCCGGGCAATTTTTTCCGGTGAAAATTCGCGGCGTGGAATATCACGATGGTGACGAGGCGGCACCGGTGCCGATCAAGGCCGCGCGCGAATTGGGTGCGGATGTGGTGATTGCACTTGATGTATCGGCCTACGTTTCCGCGATTCCACCAGAAGCACCGGAGGATTGGGGTACGCGTGATCGCAAGCGTGCGGCGATGGTGGATGCCGAAAAAAAATACGCGGATGTTTTTATTCATCCTGATTTGGGTTATTACGCCAGCATCAGCGATGGCTATCGGCGCATGTGCATCAAACGCGGTGAAGATGCTGCGCGTGCGGCACTGCCCGCCATTCGCGCGGCCATTGCCAAACAAAATGCAAGCCAGAAAATTGTTGCGATCAACTCTGATCGCCGCGAAAAATAAGCAATATTTATGAGCGCACTGCCTTCATTACTTCACTGATATCAAGCGTCTTCGCACGTTGCTGAATATCGGGCAAGTAGCGGGCTTGCATTGACTTCGCCTCGCTCAACAGTCCAGAAAATGCGGATTTAAGCGTATCCGTATTGATGCTACGTCCGCCCGCATAGTAGCGTTTCGCAACCTGGCCGAGCGCATAGGTGCTGGCGAATGAAAATGCGCTACCGGTCGCGGCACTGCCCAATCCACCACCGATGCCACCCGCGATTTTGCCGAGCAGGCCGCCGATCAATCTGCGGCCAATTTGTTCCACATATTGTGAGGTGAGACCCACACCCAGCGTGGCTAAAAAATCCTTGATCGAGCTGCGATCCAATTCGAAACCATGCAATTTTCCCAGTCGATAAACCATCTTCATTTGCAGCGGAATAATTGCCATCGAGGCTAAACTTTGCGGCAATAATTCCAGCGCACCATTCAAGATCGAATAATTTAAAATCATCTTGTCCATTTCCGCATCCGTCATGGTGGATGCAAAATGGGGCTCGATATTATTTGCTGCAGCTATTGCCACCGGCGCGCTTGCGATCGTCGTCGCATCGTTGATAAACGAAGTTGATTTCGCGACATCAAGCCCCAGCAGCTCGCGAAGTTTATCGAGGAACTGTTTTTCTACCTGGGAATACCCGCCATCGGCATCACATACACATACCGCCATTTCGAAGGCAAGTTGCCGCGATTCCTGGGTGGATAATTTATTGGTCACATCCTCTAAAAACACCTGCTTTTGCAGCACTTTTTGATACAGGGCGGCTGTGTTGAAATCAGCCCCGTCCTAAAGCGATTCGGTAATGCGCTTCACTTCTGCGCGCTCGCGCTCATCATTGTTGCCATCCGCAAAAGCGGCCATGAGACAAATGGTGAGTATTGATTCACGGTCTTGAGGAGTCATATTTTTTCCTTAGAAATTTGTTGCGTTCTATTTGCGGTGAAATGAAATGACAAAAATTTCCGCATCGTTTAGATATTACACATGACGGAAGTTCCTTTGAAAATTCAGACCGCACGGCTTCTGGATATTTTTTCCTGTACGCGTTTATCAAAACGCGCTACATCCACCACCACGCGATCATGCACGCCTTCGCCGATTAAATCATGTTCATCGCGCGCCGACACTTTGAAAAATATGTGTCGGCCGTCCACGCGCGTCACCTCTGCGGTGGCGGTGACGCGCATGCCGACAGGCGTTGCCGCAATATGCGAAATATCGAGCCGCGTACCCAGACTTTGATGACCAGTCGGCAATGATTTCTCGCACGCGGCGAGCGC
>JANXWW010000116.1 GCA_025350945.1 Burkholderiales bacterium | reverse complement strand
TAACGTAAAATTGCAAACGACACTCTTCCTGTTAACGGCATTGTCATAAATGGGGTTAGCAACGAATGGCACTTACTTAGTCTGTAAGTCCATGATCTGAGTACAAGAAAATGCAGTCGGCTCACATCGAATGATAAGGTGGAGTTTCCACACATCGCCAATTCATTGAGGAGTCAACCGTAATACATGCTAATCGAAACGCTTCAGCGCCTCCCTCCGCGGCATCGATGTATCTCGATGGTGCCGCAGAAGGGGGCACCACGACTTTCGTACGCGAGCTGGCGGATAGGTCGCGCGGGTCAGTCTAAGAAATATCGCGCCCACATTGCCGAATGAGCCAAAACTGCTCGGAACCCCGCGCTGACGCTAGGGTTACGATTTCATCACGCGATGCTTTTGCGAGGGATCGGATCTGTTCCTTGCGTTGAAGAAAAGTAGACTCCTCAATCGGAAAAAAGCCGGGTCCGGAATGACTCAGTTTAGCGGCAGATGCGCTAACCAAAAAGTGCTGTCCACGCCGCCATCACCGCATGACGTTCATCGCTTAACGCATCAGTCGCTACCCAGGTTTTGAGCTGATTATTATTGCGTGCCAGATGTTGTTGTTCGCGATAAACAAGATAGGCTTTGGCGACCTGGGCAGCGATGTCTTCATCCAGAATGCCGAGCGCACCGGCGCGCATCAGGAGCGCGAAGTTGCCAAGATTTTTCAGGAAATCCGGGTGCTCCCGCGAGTAGGCGAGGATTAAATATTGGACGATAAATTCAACATCGACGATACCGCCGCGGGTGTGTTTTAAATCAAGCTGATCGACGCGATCTTTTTTTTCATTGCGCATTTTGTCGCGCATGTCGACAATTTCCCGTCGCAGCTTTTCTTTGTCACGCGGCTTCGACAATACCTCGTTGCGAATGGCATCGAATGGTGCCGCGAGCGCGGCATCGCCCGCACACCAGCGGGCGCGGGT
The DNA here is from genome assembly GCA_025350945.1 of Burkholderiales bacterium. GTDB lineage: Bacteria > Pseudomonadota > Gammaproteobacteria > Burkholderiales > Usitatibacteraceae > UKL13-2. The sequence continues at coordinate 4,924 of JANXWW010000116.1, read as the reverse complement.
GAGTGCCTGATGCTCCCATGTCCACGCGCGACTGAACTGATAATCGCGAAACGCAGTAAGGCTCGATACCAGCATGCCGCTCGCGCCATCCGGTCGCAGGCGCAGATCGGTTTCATAAAGCACGCCGCCCGCCGTCATGGTGTTGAGCCAGCTACTTAAACGCTGCGCGAGTTTCGCGTAATGGTCGGCAGTGATGCCAGAATTTTCGTCATACAAAAAAACCAGATCGAGATCCGACGCGTAGCCCAATTCTTTGCTACCAAGCTTGCCGTAGCCTACGATCGCAAAGCCGCGTGGGGCAGGGTTGTACGGTGGGTGGCTTTCAGCGACTTTCATGCTTTGCCACGCGAGCTTGAGCGTGGCTTCGAGCAACATATCGGCGAGCATCGATAGCCCATCCGACAAGGCCATCACACCCATGCGGCCTTCGATGTCGGCGATGTTGAGTTTTAGCGTGATGAGTTGTTTGGTGTGGCGCAGTAATTCGTACAATGCTTCTGTGTCGTTGGCGAGCCGAGCAGTTTGCACGTGCAAATTCTCGCGTTCGCGAGACCAATCTATAACAGCGTTTCGATGGTGCAACAATTCATCCAGCAACACCGGATGTTTGCGCAAAAAGCCCGCCGCCCACGCGCTTTTTACAGCGATCAGTGCGATGCGATTGAGCACATCAGGATGCTCATCCAGCAGCGCCAGATATGTCTCGCGTTTGTCGATGGCGTCGAGCAAATCGAACATGCGAAAAGCGGTGACTGATGACAAGTCATGCGCCAGTGCGGCGCGAAGTGCTAAAGGAATCAGCGTCTCGATTCGTGCGCGAACTTTCGGTGAAAGTGTGGCAGTGCGTGATGCGGAGGTCCATGCCGCTACGCGGCCCAAGATGGCCGTTTTACTTGCCTCTTCAAGCAGAAATTGCTCAAACACCGCGTGGATATTGGCGTTTAAGTCTGTTTCTTTTACGCTGACTGCGCCGCCATCGCCGCCAGACGTTTTCACAAAGACATTTTCAAATTCGGCGGTAACAACATCGCGATGATTTTTTAGCGCTGCATCAAAAGCCGCCCAGTCAGTAAAATTCATCACCTGCGCGATACGTGTTTGCTCAATCTTGCTCGTGGGTAGCGCTTGCGTTTGCGCATCATCAACATATTGCAAACGATGTTCCAGATTGCGCAGGAAAACATACGCCGCGCGCAGTTGAGTCACGCGTGCGATATCCATTAAGCCCAGACTGGCAATCGCATCAAGTGATTCACGAGTCGATGCGATTTGCAAACGTGGTTCGCGTCCACCACGAATCAGCTGATGCATTTGCACGATAAATTCCACTTCGCGAATCCCGCCGGGACCGACTTTGATATCGTTGAGTCGATTACGCTTGGTGGCTTCGGCGCGAATTTGTCCATGAATATCGCGCATTTCTTCAATCGCGCCATAGTCGTGATAACGCCGATAAACAAACGGTGTGACCAATGCGGAAAGCGCTTTGATCGTCGCATCTGCACCGGTGATTGCGCGCGCCTTCAGCCATGCATAGCGCTCCCATGGTCGCGCTTGGGTGCGGAAGTAAGCGTCGAGCGCGGCTATGCTGCTCACCAGCGCGCCGCTGGCACCATAGGGCCGAAGCCGCATATCGACGCGAAACACAAATCCATTCTCAGTCACATCATCGATGGTGCGGATGACGCGCTTGCCGATTTCGGCGTGAAATTCATGCCACGATTTTTCGGCGTTGGCTTCGCCGTCCTCATGATGGATAAAAATCAGATCGATGTCTGAAGACACATTCAACTCGTGTGCGCCCAGCTTGCCCATGCCAACGATAATAAGTTGAGCGCGCTCATCGGTTCTTTGTGTAATCGATAAATTGAATTTATCCGCCACTTGATGCTGATGAAAATCGAGCGCGGCTGCAAGAACAAAATCCGCGAGATTTGAAATGGTGGTGACGACTTCGTTGAGATCGGCGAGATTATTCACGTCGCGAAAGATCAAGCGCAACATCGTGCGTTGACGGAGTTTTCGCAGGCTGGCACTGAGTTCATCGCCGTTTCCTACAAAGGGCAGGGCGATTTTCTCAATCAGGAACGGTGCATTGCCATGCTCGCGCAAGTCGTCAATGAACGTCGGATTGGCCGTGCAGAGTCGTTCGGCATAACGAGATGCCTGAAACGTTTGGGCGAGTTGGTTGTCAAATTTCATTGTGTCGGGAGTCTGAGCATGAAAGCATTGCATTCGCGCGGGCAGACGCAAATTAAAACAGTGTCGTCCACTTTGCGCCATGAGCGTTAAAATAGTATGGCAGGCAACGGTCAGGCATTCCAGCCGGTAATTTGGTCTCGCACGCTTAATTGCGCTTAACTGCATTCTCAGGGCAATATTCGGGGCAACATCATCGCAAAATCCAGTTTCCATTTTTTTCATCTCAGCCGCTTTTGTGGTCGTGTCCTGTATTGGCTCGTGATCGTGTCTGCATTGCTGTTTGCCTTGATTACGCTAACGCTCAAATACGCCGTGCTGCCCAACATCGAGCGCTATCAGGGCGAAATCGTGAGCCGTGTAGCCGCGGCATCAGGAATGGATGTTTCGGCCACGGCCATTCGTGGCGGATGGGACGGCCTCATGCCCTATGTGGAGCTAGAGAATGTGGTGTTTATGGAATCCGCCGCCAGTGCCGGTAACACCACACCGAATGCTGCGCCGAATGCGTCCCCGGTTGCGCTTACCTTGCCCAGTTTGCGTGCTTCGGTTTCGTGGTTGTCGTTATTTGTGGGCCAAGTACGGTTCGCTGAATTTTTGCTTGAAGGCCCGACCTTGGCGCTTTCACGCCGTGCCGATGGCTTGCTGTATTTTGCGGGTCGCGCGCTGAATGCGCCAACGCAAACGCCTGATGACGGCCAATTGCTTGCGTTTTTGCTCGATCAGCCGGGCATTGAAATCAGGAACGCGACCCTCACCTGGCACGATGAATTAAAGCCCGATCACGATTTACGCTTTGCCAATGTGGGCGTGGCGATCAAAAAACGTGGTGCCGTGCATGGTATTGGACTCACCGCCAATCCCCCTGTAGATTTAGCGCAGAAAGTTGAGGCCAGGGGCGAGCTTGAATTAACCAATACAGCAGGTGTCTGGAGTGCGGTGGGGCCGGTTTATGTGGCGACCACGAATGCGAATTTGCAGACATTGCGGCGACACGTGAGCGTGCCTGCTGCGCTGCAATCCGGGTTCGGCAATCTGCGCGCCTGGGCCGATATTGATACTGGTGCCAATGCTTCGGGCGCAGAAAACAGGGACAACGGCAAACTGGTTGTAGCCAATCCTATCCGCGCGATTACCGCTGATTTGCATGTGACCAATGCCAGCGCACAACTGGAACCTGCGCTCGCCTCATTGAATCTCGCCAAACTCGCCGGCCGTATCGAATACAAATCGCAAGCCGGTGGCTTCGCCATTGGCAGTAAAGCGCTGGAGCTGCGCACCAAAGAGGGCGTGGTATTGCCGCCTGCTGATTTTTCGCTGAAGCTTGAAAATCAATCGGCAGAGAAGACTGCCAAAGGCGAGCTCACTGGCAATGGGCTTGACCTTAAAGTGATGGCAGCGCTCATTGAATTTTTCCCGGTGGGCAAGGATGTTCGTGCGCTGTTCGCGCGCTACAGCCCACGCGGCGTGGTTCGGCAATCCAGCTTTGCATGGGATGGATATGTCGAGCGTCCCCGTGCCTATAAAGTAAAAGGCAACGTCACTGATTTTGCGATCAATGCGTTTGAAAAACTGCCCGGTGTATCCGGTTTTTCAGGTGCGATTGAGGGTGATAGCAAGGGCGGGACTTTTAATATTGCATCGAAAAATTTAACCTTGGACGCGCCGCAGCAGTTTGCCCAGCCGTTGAAATTTGATCAATTCACGAGTGATGGTTCGTGGAATATCACTGCGGATCAATTGGAAGTAAAGCTCGATAAAGTCAGCGCCAATAACGCAGATATGAATCTTGAGTTTCAGGGCAAGTATTCGCGGCTGCGTGCTGACGGGCCCCGCGCGGCTGAGGAAAAAGGGCCAGGCTCGTTGGATATCAAAGGCAAAATTACCAAAGGTAATGCGCTCGCCGTCGCCAGTTATGTGCCCAATGGAATTGTCAATACGCGCGAGTACATCAAGTTCGCGGTGCAGGGCGGTGAAATTACCAACGCGGATTTTTTAGTCAAAGGCGAGCTTCACGAATTCCCGTTTCACCAGGGCAAGGGCGGGCTGTTCAAGATGGATGCCAACTTGAAGAAGGTTGATTTTCGCTATGCCGAAGGCTGGCCGGTGGTGAATGATATTGCTGGCATTCTCAGTTTTGAAAATACCAGAATCAGCGCCAGGGTTGAAAGCGCGCGGATTTTTAGTGGTCAGCTCAAGAAAACAGTGCTGGGTATTGAGGATACAAAACAACATCCGTCAATATTTGCGTTGAGTAGCGAAGTGGATGCGCGCGCAGAAGATGTTGTTAAATTCTTGCGTGAGAGTCCGCTCATCAATAATGCAGGTGCGTTCACCAAATTTGTCGCGATAGAAGGGCCGGGCAAACTTGACTTGGCGCTAAAAATTCCCATTGGCACGGCCGAGGAAAAAGCAGTGGCAAAAGTAGCGCCAAGTGTGATCGGCAATTACGCGCTTACGCGTGGCAACGCGAAATTAAATTTTGGCCCGGTGATTAGCAATGTCAATGGGGCTGTCGCGTTTACAGAGTCCAGCGTGAAGAGTTCAAATTTGTTGGGCACCGCGTTTGGTAATCCTGTTGCCATCGCGATTTCGAGCAACGCGGAATTGGGTGTAACTACAGAGTTTACGGCGCGTGCTGACGTCACTCAGTTGAAGGAAGTATTGCTATTCAAAATGCCATCGCAGATTAACGGCGCGTCGGAATTTCGCGGCCGCTTGGTAC
>JANXWW010000072.1 GCA_025350945.1 Burkholderiales bacterium | reverse complement strand
AGCTCGGATTTGATCCAGCGCCGCGCGGCTCCTATGCCGCGCGTTTCGCTCTTGGTGTCCGAAAGCGAATTTCGTGTTTCAAAGCTAACGAGCTTGCGAATATTTTTTTCAATCCGCGCAGCAGAAATTTCTGCTGACATTCGTGCTATCAGCGCTGCTGTAGCTGCGGGCTTGGGCGGCTCTTCGGCTGATATGGCTGTGGACGTAAACAACGCACACAAAATAACGCCCCTATAAAACGACTGATTTTTCATTCCATGCTCCCGGTAAGAAACAGAAGCATAGATCAATTCAAGCCTAATTTAAATATGATGCCTGGCTATCAATTTCTTATTAACGCCGGTTCAAATCTATCACGCGCACTTTTTCTTTACGCTCCGCTTTTCCGCGAATCACCGTCAGTTCAGCCGTGTTGCCCACGCCCACCCGATCCAGCTCGGCCACGAACGTGGAAAGCGTATCAGTCGTGCGGCCATTCACGGCCGTGATCACATCGCCCAGCTCGCCGGTGCGTCGCGAATACGGCTGCAGCCCGGCTTCGTCCGCGGGTGTGCCACGCACAACGGAATCCATCACCACACCTTTGATGTTGTTACGCGCGACCAAGCCCGGATCGATGTAGCGCGCGCCAATACCGGGAATCGAGGCCACACCGCGCGCAATGAGCTGCGGTACGACACGGTTAACCAAATCCGCCGGAATCGCAAAACCAACACCGGCGGACGAGCCGCTGGAGGAGCGAATCGCTGTATTCACGCCAATCAAACGGCCTGCGCTATCAAGCAGCGGCCCGCCGGAATTGCCTGGGTTAATCGCGGCGTCAGTTTGAATCGCACCGGAAATTTCAGCGTAATCCTGCGTTGGCAAATAACGATCCAGCGCCGAAATAATGCCCGTCGTAAGTGTGCGCGAAAGACCAAACGGATTGCCAATCGCAATCACACTCTGCCCCACTTTTAAATCGCGCGATGCGCCGAGCGGAATCGGTTTTAAATTCGGCGGCACTTGTATCAACTGCACCACCGCCAGATCGTATTGCGGCGCACGTCCCACCACGCGGGCGGCAAGCGGTTCCTTGCCCGCATCAAGTCGCACCAGCACTTTTTGCGCATTGGCGACCACGTGATTATTGGTCACCACATGGCCCTTCGCATCCCACACAAAGCCAGAACCGGCGCCCTGCGAAATACCCACATCTTCGCCAAAAAAACCTTGGCGCACCAAGCTCTCGGTGGTGATGTAGGCAACTGAAGGTGCAGTCTGGTCAAACAGATTTACCATCGCGCGTTCCGGCTCCGGAAGCGCGCCGCGCGGTGTGATCAGGCGTGGCTCAACTGGCTTATCCGCTCTAGGTTCAGGGCTGCGCTGCGACCAGATGGAGCCCGCCAGCAGGGCTAAAAATAGCGCCAAAAATAATGTGCTGATTTTTTTCATGATGGGTACGCCACTGCGATCATGCGTTGTTATTGAAGACAAGTTTATAGACCCGAAAAAACGAAAAAGATTCGCAATGTTAAACATCTTAAGCGTCAGATTGCGGCGCTTGCAACGTTTTGACGAGCTTCAGCACGGCCGCTGTGCCGCCGCTTGGCAAATCATCAATTTCCCTCGCCACCGTATGCCAGCCTTCGTGCGCGTAAAACTGTCGCGCTTGCAGATTATCCTCATACACCACCAGGTGCAGTTGCGTTTCGCCGTTCGCTAGCGAAGGGACGAGGAGAACCATCATGCAGGAAAAACTCATCACCGTCGAGATAGACGAAAACGGAAATAGCTCCATTGACCTCGAAGGTTTTCACGGCCAGGGGTGCGGCGATGTCGCGAAGGATTTCCGTGGCGGCGATTCTGTCACCCAGTCCAGCAAGAAGCGTGAATTCTACGCGCAGACGGCCGTCGTGAAGCAGTCACAGCACCAAACGTAGTATGCATTTCAGCCGAAGGAGAACATGTCATGGGAGATCGCGCGTACGTGGAGATCGTGTGCCGTGAAGAAGACGAGCCGCTGTTTGAGGCTCTCGGATTCATGCAAGAGTTCCGTCATGCGTTGCCTGCCAACGTGGTGACGATGGTGGATGCAGAAGCATCCGAAGGGGC
>JANXWW010000063.1 GCA_025350945.1 Burkholderiales bacterium | reverse complement strand
GCAACATTTAAGCGTGCCGAGATTGCCCCACAGTCTCAGGCTCCGATTAGTGCGCGCCCAGTAAACGTTGGCCCAGTAAACGTTGGCCCAGTAAAAGTTGGCCCAATGAGCGCATCGGATATTTCCTCACCGTTTGCCGCAGATGATGATTTCGATGATTTGACGCCGATTGGTGATCTGACTCCAGCGACGCAAATTGAGGCCGTACACACGGTGCCGCCGCCAGCGTTGCATCCCGAAATCGATTCGATAGCGTTGATCCTGGCGGATGAAACCTTGTCGCCGAATCAATACCAGCCGATGGTGGCATACACCGAAAAACTCGACAAGGGCGTGCGCTGGGAGGGCTTGGTTGGCGGGCTGTGGCAGGGCATTTTGCGTGACACGCACGAGAATTTTCGCGAGCTGCGCGCGGGCATGCAATTGGCTGATCGTCAGGGCGCGATTGATCAGGCTTCGCTTACAGCATTCAATGATTTGATTGTGAAATTTTCAGCGAGCGTGAATGCGGTCTCGCAACGCGAGGACGTCAATGTGGCTGCGCGCCGCGCGCAGGCCATTGATGCGTTTTGCGCGGACACTGATATCGAAATTGCGGTTAACGTGATGGGTAAAAACGGTGGCACATTTGCCGTGACAAAATTGCGCGGGCTGGCGGAATCAAAAGGCATGTTGGCCATTGACTCAGGTGAATATGTCATGCGCGATGACCGTGGTCATTTGTTGTTTACCTTGCGCAATTTTGATCCCGCCGAGCCGCCTGGCATTAAGCGCAGCACAGGCTATATTGCGGGCATTTCCTTCGCACTTGATGTTCCCCGCACGCCGAATGCACATCGTATTTTCGAGCAAATGTTTAATCTTAGTCAGCAATTTGCTGACGTGATGCAGGGTGAAGTGGTCGACGACAATCGCCGCCCGCTCACCGCCAATGGTCGCAAGGTGATTGCCGATACCATCGTGCATATATCGACAGAAATGGAAGCCAAAGGCATTGAGCCCGGAAGTGTTACCGCGCGCAGGCTCTATGTTTAGCGCCTCGTGATACCGGCGAGTCACGGTTGACGATGAGCTCTGATTTAGCCGCCGCCACATCACCGCAGGCGGCGATGCGCGCGACCGAACTGCGCACAATACTCGAAGAGCATTTATATCGTTATCACGTGCTCGATCAGCCAACGATTGCAGATGCCGAATACGATGCATTGTTTAATGAGCTGACAGCACTTGAGGCGGCCCATCCGGAGCTTGCCGTGGCCGATTCGCCGACCCAGCGCGTGGGCAGCAAAGTGCTCGATGCATTTGCACCCGTCACGCATCGCGTGCCCATGCTCAGCATGGGCAATGCTTTTTCTGCGGAAGACGCACAAAATTTTGATCGTCGTTGCCGCGAAGGATTGGGCGCCGTTGACGAACAAATTGAATATGCCTGCGAGCCAAAATTTGACGGGTTAGCGATTACGCTGGTCTACGTGGACGGCGTGTTTGTGCAAGGTGCCACGCGCGGCGACGGTGCGGTGGGCGAAGATGTAACCGAGAATTTGCGCACGGTTCGCTCGATTCCACTGTCGCTATCTGCCACTCATGGCGTGGTGCCGAAACTTCTCGAAGTGCGTGGCGAAGTGTTGATGTTAAAAAAAGATTTTCAACGTCTGAATGAGCGGCAGGCCGCGAAAGGTGAAAAACTTTTTGTGAATCCGCGCAACGCAGCAGCGGGCACGTTGCGTCAGCTCGATTCAAAGCTCGTAGCACAGCGTCCGCTGGCTTTTTTTGCCTATGGCGTGGGCGCAGTTGAAGGCGCAGATTTGCCGAAATCGCATTCAGCGATGATGGCTTGGCTGGAGGCGCTACGTTTTCCAGTCACGCGTGAACGTCGCGTCGTAAAAGGGCTCGCGGACTTGCTGGATTTTTACAAAGACATCGGTGCCCGCCGCCCCCAATTGCCATTTGAAATTGATGGTGTTGTCTACAAAGTAAATAGTTTCGCCGCGCAGGAAAAGCTCGGCTTTGTCTCGCGCGCGCCACGCTTTGCCACCGCGCATAAATTCCCTGCGGAAGAAGCAACCACGGTATTGCTGGGCATTGATGTTCAGGTGGGCCGTACTGGCGCGATCACGCCGGTGGCGCGCTTGCAGCCAGTGTTTGTCGGTGGCACCACGGTGTCAAATGCGACGCTGCATAACGAAGATGAAATTCGTCGCAAGGATTTGAAAATCGGTGATACCGTTATCGTGCGCCGCGCGGGCGATGTGATTCCGGAAGTAGCTGCGGTGATTTATGCGAAACGTCCCGCCGATGCGCAAAATTTTGTGATGCCCACGCATTGCCCGCAATGCAATTCTTTGATCGAAAAGCTGGAAGGCGAAGCGATTGCGCGCTGCACGGGTGGTCTTTTTTGTCCCTCACAACGTAAACAGGCGCTGCTGCATTTTGCAGGCCGCCGTGCTGTGGATATTGAAGGCTTGGGCGATAAATTAGTTGAGCAAATTGTTGATGCGAATTTGGTGCGCACGCCAGCGGATGTGTATCGATTGGGTTTGACGGCACTATCTAATCTTGATCGGATGGCCGAAAAATCGGCGAACAATTTATTGATAGCAATTGAGAAAAGTAAAAAAACCACGCTGGCGAAATTTTTATTTGGCCTCGGTATTCGCCATGTGGGCGAATCAACGGCGAAAGATTTGACGAAACATTTTGGCAATCTGGATGCGGTCATGAATGCGAGCGTGGAAGCGCTGCTTGAGGTAAATGACGTGGGCCCGGTAGTGGCGCAAAGTTTGCGCAATTTTTTTGATCAGCCGCATAACCGCGAAGTGGTGGAGCAATTGCGTGCTTGTGGTGTGACGTGGGCGGAGAAAGAATTTGTACATGTCCCACCCTCGAAACAGGATCTTAATCGAATCACCGCGCCAGATATGGATCTTCCGGCATTGGCTGTTGGTCCATTCACAGGCAAAACTGTGGTGCTGACCGGTACACTGCCCACACTTTCACGTGATGAAGCAAAAGACAAACTGGAAGCTGCGGGTGCCAAGGTCGCGGGGAGCGTATCGAAAAAAACCGACTTTGTCATAGCAGGCGCTGAAGCCGGTAGTAAACTTGAAAAAGCCATCGAGCTTAACGTGACCGTGCTGGATGAAGCGCAGTTTTTGGAATTGCTCCAAAAATAAAAAGGATATCTTCGTGAAGAAAATCGTAAAAATCACCAAGGCTATTTTCCCCGTTGCCGGTTTGGGCACGCGCTTTTTGCCGGCAACGAAAGCATCGCCAAAAGAAATGTTGCCGGTAGTGGATAAGCCGCTCATTCAATACGCGGTGGAAGAGGCCGCCGCCGCAGGCATTACCGAAATGATTTTTATCACCGGTCGCGGTAAGCGCACCATCGAAGATCATTTCGATAAAGCGTACGAACTCGAAGCGGAGCTGCAGCTAAAAGGTAAGCTGAAAGTATTGAACGAGGTGCGCAATATGCTGCCCGCCAATGTGCGCTACGTGTATGTGCGCCAGCCGGAGGCGCTGGGTCTGGGGCATGCGGTGTTGTGCGCGCGGCATCTGGTGGGTGATGAGCCATTTGCGGTGATTCTGGCCGACGATCTTATTGATGCTGCTACACCGGTGATGAAGCAGATGGTTGATCTTTATGCGAAGAAAAAAAGCTCCATTTTGGGCGTGATGAATGTGGCACGCGAAGATACATCGCAATACGGCATTGTTGACGCCAAGCGTGTAGACAAAATGGTTTCGAAATTGAGCGGCATTGTCGAGAAACCGAAACCCGAAGATGCGCCATCGACATTGAGTGTGGTCGGTCGCTATATTTTGACGCCGCGTGTGTTCGATCAACTGGAAAAAATTCAGGCGGGCGCTGGCAAAGAAATTCAACTCACCGACGGTATCGCATCGTTGCTAAAACATGAAAGTGTTTTTGCGTATGAGTTTGAAGGTACGCGCTATGACTGCGGATCAAAGCTGGGTTATTTGAAAGCAACGGTGGCGCTCGGTATGAAGCACACCGAAGTGGGAAAAGCTTTTTTGGAGCACCTCTCGGCACAACATTTTTCAGTGGCAAAATCAAAACCGAGTTTAAAATTAATATCAAAATCAGCAGCAAAAATTGTAAAAAAATCACGGAAATAAATATGCCGACTCTTGCCGAAGCGAATGCAATTCTCAATGACGGCGATTTGCTTTTTTCAGCGGCTGAAGTGGCCGCAGCAACATCGCGTGTAGCAACGAAATTGAATCGCGATTATCACGATAAATATCCACTGATTCTGTCCGTAATGGGCGGTGCGGTGGTGTTTACCGGACATCTGCTGAGTCAGCTTGAGTTTCCGCTCGATTTTGATATTGTGCAGGCATCGCGCTATGGCAATGCCAAGGTCGGCAGCGAGCTCACTTGGCGGGTCGCGCCGCGCGATAATATTCAGGGTCGTCACGTGATTATACTTGATGATATTTTAGATGAAGGTGTCACGCTTGCCGCGATTGTGGATCTGGTGAAAAAGCAGGGCGCGATCAGCGTGACCTGCGCGGTGTTTTGCGTGAAAGATTATGGTGCCGAGATCAACGCAAAAAAACCCTTGGTGGCGGACTATGTGGGCATCACGGTGCCAAACCGGTTTGTGTTTGGTTACGGGATGGATGTGTCGGGTGCATGGCGAAATTTACCGGCGATTTATGCGATGAAGGGGAAGTAGTTCGCACGTTGTTAAGACAATAAACACAAGCACTAGAGCGGCTTTTAGAGCAAAAATGCTTCAAAATGCTCGCCTATAAAAGACTTTCAATTTAAAAACTTAAATTTACTGGTTCAATCATGCTCGCAATTATCGGTGGTACCGGCCTCACCAATTTAGCCAATCTGGAAATCACGCGCCGTGAAGTGGTGCGCACGCCGTATGGCGATCCTTCGGGGCATTTGACGTTTGGCGCGCTTTCTACAA
>JANXWW010000059.1 GCA_025350945.1 Burkholderiales bacterium | reverse complement strand
ACCAGTTATCTTAAGCTGCTGCGCGAGAAGTGTCCTGCATGCGATGCGGCATTGTTAATTGATCCCAGCTTCGGGTTTGTGCAAAAAGGCAACGCAGGCTGGCGGGCATCCTCGACAGTTGATTTGCTTCTATTAAATTTGGTGGATGGCACCATCCGCGCGAAATCATCGGCATCGTTTGTCGATGAGACTTCAAAATACGATTTTCCAACAGACGTTGATGTTCTTAAAAAAACGCCCGATGCTGAACAATATATTCTGCCTACCGTGGAAGGGTTGGCTAAAGTGATGCTCACTTCATTTGGCTTGGTATCGCGTTGACAGCACGTACAAATCACGGGGCCCAAATTGGCTCTTGCCCGCCGCTGATAGCGGTAAACCCCAGCATTCACGGGTGTTTCAGCGCAAAACCGCGGTTTAGTTCCTCACCCCCTGTCTTTCTCCTTGAGTTGTCGGGACCCGCACTTGAATCTGGATTTATGCCTGAAACGGCAAGCTGGACGGGCACTTTACCTTGCAACTTCTTGCGCTTTTAGCAGCGCCGTCGTATCCGCACCGCTCAACGGTTTTGAGAATAAATAACCTTGGTACGCGTCGCAACCGTTCTCGCGCAGGAACTGAAGCTGCGCTTGCGTCTCCACGCCTTCTGCAACCACCCGCAATCGCAATCGTTTTGCCATCGCGATAATGGCCTCTGCAATTGACGTGCTGTTTAAATCTTCCGGAATATGCGTGACGAAGCTGCGATCAATTTTTAATGATTGCGCGGGCAGGCGTCGGAGCTGGCCGAGTGATGAATAGCCGACACCGAAATCATCGATGGAAATGGTTGCACCCACTTTCCTCAGTGCGGTCAAAATCTCGATGGATTGTTCCAGATTGCGCATCGCGACGGATTCGGTAATTTCCAGATCAATTCTTGCCGGGTCAATGCCGCTGTCGATCAACGCTGATTTCATCGAGGGCAATAATTTGCGCGAAATAAATTGGCGAGGGCTTAAATTTACCGCCATGGTGAGATCGCGAAAACCGTCTTCATCCCACATTTTCAGCTGCTTGCAGGCGGTGCGAAATACCCACTCACCTAGCGGCACGATGAGGCCCAACTCCTCCGCAATCGAAATAAAATCTTTCGGAAAAACTTCGCCGCGCTGCGGGTCATTCCAGCGCAGCAGCGCCTCAACGCCGCTCATGTGGCCACTTTTGACTTCCACAATCGGCTGGTACACCAGGAAAAATTCGTTGCGCTCAATCCCGCGACGCAGCCGCGTCTCGACTTCGAGCCGTTTGGACAATAAAAAATTCAGGTCGCTGGTGAAGAATCGTGCTGTGTTGCGGCCCGCATCTTTGGCCTGATACATCGCTGAATCTGCGTGCTTCAGCAAATGCTGCGCGTCGGTCGCGTCATTGGGGAAATATGCGATCCCGATGGATGCGCTCACCGTCAGCTCATGTCCGGCTACATCAATTACCTTCGTCAGTTCATTGAGAATTTTTGTCGCCACCACCTGCGCGTATTCCGGCTTGTCCAGTTCTGGCAGCACCACCATAAATTCATCACCGCCTTCGCGCGAGACGGTGTCGCCCTCGCGCATGATGCGGCTTAAACGTTTTGCGATGTCACGCAAAACGTAATCGCCCGTCTCGTGCCCGAGTGCATCATTGACCTGCTTGAACCGATCCAGATCGATGAACAGTAAAGCAACGTGTTTCTGCTGGCGACGCGCTTGCAGGATCGCCTGATTCAAACGATCCTGCATCAAGCGGCGGTTGGGCAAGCCGGTGAGCGAATCGTGATGCGCCATGTAATGAATCGTGCGCTCGGTGTTCAAACGCTCGGTGATGTCTTGTACGAGCGATGCCACACCGATCATTTTTTGCGTGTCGTCCAGCAACGGTGTGTTGGTCCATTCGGTGTGAATCGTATCGCCGTGTTTGGTTTTATTGGTGAGGCTGACGCGCGTGGAGCCACGCGTTTGTAAAAGCTCGGTCCACATACTGGCAAGCCGCTCGCCTTCCTCGCGACCCTGTACGAGCATATAGCCTGATTCGCCAATCACGTCGCCACCGTTGAAACCGAATATCGCCTCTGCTGACGGATTCCACGTCGTTACCTGAAAATCCATATCCCATTCGATTACGCCCAGTGGCGTGCGCTCCAGATGCAGGCGCAGTCGTTGCAGCGCCATCAATTCCGCACGCTCTGCGCGCTGACGATCCCGTGCCTCTTGCTCAAGCGCACGGTTGGCGCGCTCGACGCGGGTTTTTTCTTCCTCAAGGCGCATCGCGATGAGTACATTGTCAAAGCGTGCATTGAGTGAGTCAAAAAGTGCCAGATGAACTTTTGCATGCACCGCCACCAGCACGCCCATCAGAATAATAATGGTTGCCCCCAACATTGAGCCTACGCGCTCCCCAAAGCCCATCGTCATAATGCCCATCGGCAGCAGCGCGAAAATGGCAGTGAGGCCAAATAATTTTCGGTGCGGTGCGTAATAAGCAACCGCGCCGGTGATGAGCAGTGCCAGCAACATCATGACCGGCAACTGTGTGGGCCCCGCCTTCGGCAGCAGCGCGGAACCCATGATTCCCCACAGCACCGCCATCATCAGGCTCAATGTCACAAAGCGCTTTTCCCACACCGCAAGGGCGGTCATCGGTGGGCTTGCACGGATAAACAGTTTATAAAGGCCATAGCGCGCCAGCATGACGATAAACGCTGCACCAAACCAGGCGAACAGACCCGCGTATTTTGAAAAATCGTTCAGATCGTTCCATAAAATCGCGCCCAACAAAAACGTAACGAGTAATTCTGCGAGATAGCCAACGAGCGAAAATCGATACAACAAACGAACTTGTTCAGCACGGATATGCGTCGCGACGAAAGAACGATCTTGCGCGCTTAACGGCAAATTCTCGGTCGTTGCGATGGGCAACAGGCCGACATCAGGCAGCAGCAGCACCGCGTTTTCGTCATGCGCATCGTGCGAGCCTGTAGCGATATTTTTTTGTTCTTCTGTTCGCAACTTGATCTCTTGAAAAAGGTTAGCTTGTTATTTTTGGCAGGGTTAATCTTGATGCACAGTAATCTACCATTTTCCGTGAATTCAGTGTGCGAATTCAGTGTGCGAATTTAGTGTGCATCTCGCTCACATATTACTTGCGATGAGCGAACGTTGATTCAAGTCGTGCCAACATCACGGGTGCGTTAAAATGAAAATTGACTTTAATTTTTTCGCCTCGTATCTTGAATAATCCCGCCTCCATTCGTATCCTGCCCGAACTGCTCATCAATCAAATCGCCGCTGGCGAAGTGGTGGAGCGGCCTGCTGCGGCGTTAAAAGAATTATTGGAAAACAGCCTTGATGCCGGTGCCACTGAAATCGATATAGATTTAGCACAGGGCGGCATCAAACGAATTCGTATTGCTGATGATGGGCGCGGCATTGCCGCAGACGAATTGCCGCTTGCCGTGGCGCGCCATGCGACCAGCAAAATTGAAGTGCTCGATGATCTGGAGCGCGTCGCCAGTCTGGGCTTTCGCGGTGAAGCGCTGGCGAGTCTGGCCGCGATTTCGCGATTGAGTATTTTGAGTCGCGCGGCAGGTGCCACACATGCATCGCGATTTGAAGTCGTGGGCGGCGATGCATCGGCGATTGAAGCGGCTGCGCTCGAACGTGGCACCGTGGTGAGTGCGGAAGATTTATTTTTTAATACACCCGCGCGCCGCAAATTTCTGAAAACTGAAGCAACCGAATTTGGCCATTGCGAAGATGTGGCGCAACGCCTGGCGCTCGCGGTGCCGGATGTCGCCGTGAGCCTCACGCATAACGGGCGACGGCTATGGCAGCTGCATGCAGGCACACCATTGGCGCGGGTCACCGCCATTTTGGGTGATGATTTTGGGGCAGCGAGTGCCGAGATTGATGAGCGTGCCGCTGCATTTTCGATTGTCGGCTGGATTGGTTTGCCGCGCTATTCACGCGCTGGCCGCGATCAACAATATTTGTTTGTAAATGGCCGATTTGTGCGCGATAAATTATTAGTGCACGCGATTCGCGAAGCGTATTCCGATGTGTTGCACGGCGGCCGCCATCCAGCCTATGCACTGTATTTAAATCTTGATCCATCGATGGTTGATGTGAATGTGCATCCGACCAAAGCCGAGGTGCGCTTTCGCGATTCGCGCGCCGTGCATCAGTTTGTATTTCATGCGCTGAATAAAGCGTTATCCAGGTCCGCCGTCAGCTTAGCACCTGCGATAGCGAATCCGCTGGCGTGGATTACCAATCGTGGCGCGCAAATGCAGGCCGCGCCGGTGGCAAATCCGCGATCGTGGCAACGTGGTGTGCAGCAAAGTTTTACGCAGCTCAATGCAAGTGAACCGAATGCTTTTTATGAAGTGCTGCGCGGCGAAAGTGCTTCGCAATTTTCAAACGGTAATGCGGCTGTTGCGCTGGATTTCCACCGTAGCGAGCCAATTCATCAAGAGTTCCCGCCACTCGGTTTCGCACTTGCGCAGCTTCACGGCATTTACATCCTCGCGCAAAACACACACGGCCTGGTGCTGGTCGATATGCACGCTGCGCACGAGCGCATTGTTTATGAAAAACTGAAAACCGCACTCGATTTAAATCAGCTCGCTTCACAGCCATTGATCGCGCCAATCGCCGTCGCACTCGGTGAACGCGACATGCAATTGGTGGCAGCCCATCGCCCGTTTTTTGAGCAGCTCGGTTTTGATTTAGCCGCGCTCTCGCCAACCGAAATCGCGATCCGCGCTGTGCCCGCGATGTTGCCGAGCCTGGATGCACCCGCGATGTTGCGCGAGTTGCTGGATGATTTAGCCGAACACGGCGCATCACGCGCGCTCACTGAAAAGCGCGACGAAATTTTAGGCACGATGGCGTGTCACGGTGCAGTGCGTGCCAATCGTCAGCTGGCGATTCCGGAAATGAATGCGTTACTGCGCGACATGGAAGCCACTGAGCGGAGCGGCCAATGCAATCATGGTCGGCCGACGTGGTATCAGTTTGCGTTGCATGATCTGGATAAATTGTTTATGCGGGGGCGGTAGGAGAAATATTTTATTTTCAGTCGCTAAATCATCCGGTGGTTAACTTCCTCTCCTGAGAGAGAAGGTTGGATCAATAAAGAAAATAAAACCAAAGCCCGCCACTGGCGCGCATTTCCAAGCAAAAATAGCTCAAAAAGCACGCCAGTTGCAGGGTTTTGACTTTCGGCAGTGTGTCAGTGCTACTGCGTAAACAAACCCTTTTTGTTAATAATCGAGGCTTCAACAAAACTCAAGCCCGTATGATCTTCTGCGCTGTAGTTCAACGTGAGCCCACCGCCCAGGTCATAATTTTTCATGCCTTCAAGACCTGCGATAAATGATTCGCGCGTTGGATTTTTGCCGGCACGCTTTAGTCCTTCCACCAATACTTTTGCCGCAGCAAAACCTTCAAGCGCCAAGTGTGAGAACTGAAAATCTTTTTTGTTTTCGGCCAGTGCCTGCATCTCGCGCGCGAGTGGCGAAGAAACTTTGCGCGGATCGGGGAAGACTTGCATCACGATGACGCCAGGCCCCAATTCGCCAAGTTCTTTCACAAACGATTGCGCACTCACATTTGACATCGTAACCACCGGCGCATACGAGCCTTTGGCGCGAAATGCTTTCACAATGGCTGCTACGGGTTTGGTTGCACCTACCGTGACAATGGCCTGTGGATCAAGTGCTATGGCCTTTGCAACGGCTTCGGATACATCAGCTTTCACTCGGTCATAGGCAAACACGCCCAGCGGTTGCACGCCAGCTGTTTTTAAACCACTGAGATAGCCGGCAAGACAATCTTTTCCGAACGAATCATCAACGTGAATGATGGCAATTTTTTTAACGCCTTGATTGACTAATTGAGCAATCGCTTTTTCACCTTCGCCAAAATAAGTGGAGCGAACATTGAACACCAGCGGGTTCACCGGTTTATGAAAAACCATGGCGCCGGTGGAAGGTGCAATCAGCGGCGTGCCCGTTTCTTTAATAATGGGCAGAACGGCCTCTGTTGTCGGTGTGCCACGGTTTAAAAACAGCGCAAAAACTTTTTTCTCCTTGATCAGAATGCGCGCGTTTTCTGCTGATTTTTTGGGATCAAATGCATCATCCATTGTTTCCAGGCGAATCTTTCGTCCGCGCACGCCGCCGTTGGCATTGATCGAATCAATATAGAGCCGCGCGCCGGCAATGGTTTCAGCCACGGGGCCTGCAACGATGCCGGTGTAGCCTGCGGTCTGACCGATCAGAATTTCATTCGCGGTGACACCTTGTG
Source organism: Burkholderiales bacterium (assembly GCA_025350945.1). Taxonomy (GTDB): domain Bacteria; phylum Pseudomonadota; class Gammaproteobacteria; order Burkholderiales; family Usitatibacteraceae; genus UKL13-2. The sequence goes on along the minus strand of JANXWW010000059.1, from coordinate 1,091 downwards.
CGATTGCGCTGGGTTGGGCATGGGGCAGGGCATAAAGCAGGCCAGTCAGTGCAACGGATATGCATATTTGCTTTATAAGTTTTGTCACAGTACTTTCTCCATTTATTATTCGAAGATACATAAAATTTTATTTTATACGTAACACATCACGTAGGCGTACTTTTCAGCGCAAAATTGCAATGAAAGTTTGCAGATGAAATATTCTTCAAATCCAGTATGGTAGCTTAGCTATATCTGGAAAATCAAAGATCGGCGCGAACGTTGACAGGTTAAAGTTATTCGCTCAACAAAAAACCCCTTGCGGGGTTTCGTGTTTGGCGGAGAGGGTGAGATTCGAACTCACGGTACGGTAAAACCGTACGCCAGATTTCGAGTCTGGTGCATTCGACCACTCTGCCACCTCTCCGCAGGGTCACTCGCTTTCGCGAACCACAATTATAGCCGGGCATTGGCGATATGTCGAAACTTGTGCACGCTTTGGCGACAAAAGTAGCGTAATGACATTGAGAGTGATTGCGAAATAACGTTCTTAAGTAGTACGATTATTTAAATGCACTTTAAAATTTATATGCCGATAGCAAAAAAAACGTATTTAATACAATAGTTAACGAGACATTCTTAATTTATTACAAAAGTTGACACTCGCTATGCTGCAGGCTAGGTTAAAGTCCTCACGGCAATGTGTTGTTGATTGATAAATATTAGAATTGTACGGATTGATATTTGAGCGATTTGTGGATGCATTAGGTTCCCGCAAATCATGTGGTGAAAAGGACAGCAGGCAAATAGGGGGTAGGGAATGTTGGGTCGTGCGTTTAGTGGTCCGTTTCGTGGTCATACGGCGATAGCGGTCTGCATAGTTTGTTACTCGCTGATGGCGAATGACACGGGCGCGTCTGCGGCAAAAAATGTGGTGGCAAATGTGCTGGCAAATGTGGTGGCAAATGTGGTGGCAAAAGGCGCGGCAGATAATCCACTCAATATTCGCCTGGAGCGCAGCAAAATTATCGTTGTCGCGGGTAAAGAATCATTACAGAACGCAATCACCGCCAAGCCCGGTGATGTGCTGCAAGATGTGGCGACCTACACCA
>JANXWW010000416.1 GCA_025350945.1 Burkholderiales bacterium | reverse complement strand
TGGCTGCCGTATGCAAAAATATCGCGGCGGCGTGCGCGGCGTGAGCACGTGGTTGAGTTGTAAATTGAGATAAGAAAATGTCAAACACTAACATCACTTTTAATCCCAAGCCGCACATTCAGGCCATCCATTTTCCGAACGGGGGATCATGTTTTATCGTCGATGACGCGCTGGTAAATCCGGATGCATTGGTCAGGCTGGCCACGGCAGCATCACACGCTTTTCAGAGCGCGCCGTTCAACGCTTATCCCGGCGTGCAGCTACCGATGGCGACCGGTTTCTCGCAAAAGCTGGATGAATTTTTTATGGCGCACATTCGCGGCTTGTTGAACGCGAGACGAACGCTGCGTATGCATTGTCGGCTGGCGATGGTGACCTTACCCGTGGCGCAATTGCAGCCGCGACAATGGATATGCCATCGCGACAGCGCGGGCCTCGAGCCCGGTCAATCGATTGCTGCTTCCGTGCTGTATTTGTTTAACGATGCAAATTTAGGCGGCACCAGTTTTTTCATGCCGAAAAAATCGGCGCATGAAACAAGCCTGCTGGTACACGATTCCGGCACACTCAACCGCGAGGCATTCGCGCAAAAATACGGCATCACGCCGGGCTACTGCAATGAGTCAAACGATTATTTTGAAAAGCTGTACACCGTGCGCCCGAAGTGGAACCGGATGATTTTTTATGACGGGAATATTTTTCATTCGGGCGATATTCCGCATCCCGAAAAAATGACCGCCGATCCAGAGACGGGGCGATTGACGCTGAATGGGTTTTTTACGTGTACGCGGAAAGCGGTTTAGTGGCCACTGCCTATCGCCTTTATTGGCGGGCGTTTACACTGCTTTTTGCTTCGAAACGCCCGCCCAGCCTAGTGCTTTATTTTTATAAAGCTCTATATTTACATCGCCCCACTCTGCTTCAAATCCAGATAGCGATTCACCAGCGCAATCGGCAATGCTTGCGGCTCCACATCGACCAGCTTCACGCCGCTCGCCTGCATGCGTGATGTGAGTACATCGCGGTCCCGCGCATACATCGCCGCCGCCGCATAAGTGGCGGCACTCGGCGCATCGGTGACAGGCGCACGCAGCGTGGCTTCGATCACGCCTTCTTTCAAATTGGCAAACATCACCAGATGACGGCGACGCAGCAATGCAAGTGCTGGCATCAGACCTTCGCTGTCTTCATCGCGCAAATTCGATACCAGCACGATGAGTGAACGTTTTTTAAGTCTCAACGAAAGATCCAGCGCAGCCTGATAGTAATCCGGCGTTTTCAAGGTCGGCTGCAATCCATACAGCGCATTCAAAAACCGGCTGACCGTGGCACCCGATTTTCGCGGTGCGACAAAGCGCGAATCATCAGAGGCAAAAGTCATCATGCCCGCCGAATCACCTTCACGCAGTGCGACATACGCGAGCAGCAAAACGGCATTTAGCGTGTGATCAAAATGCGAAAGCTCGCTATCTTTCGCTGACATACGTCGCCCGCAATCGATCAAAAATACGATCTGCTGATCGCGCTCGTCCTGATATTCGCGCGAGATAAATTTGCGCATGCGCGATGTGGCTTTCCAGTCGATCTGGCGCATCGAATCGCCCTGGCGATATTCGCGAAGCTGGTGAAAATCCAGCCCTTCACCACGGCGACGGCGGCGTAGCACACCGATTTGCGAGAGCCGATTATCCACCGCCAGTAAGGCATAGCGCGTGATTTCGGCGAAATTGGGAAATGATCGTACATGCGTTTCCTCGCCCGCTTCGCGCGCGATTTCCCATAAACCGAATGGCGATTTAATGCGCAACATCACGCGACCGAACACCAGATCACCGCGCACATCAGGACGGAAACGATAAGTTGCCAGCGCAAAATTACCTGGCGCAAGCGTTAATGAAACCGGTAAATTTTCCGCTTCACATTGAAGGGGAAAAGCATCAAACGCCGCGAAACTCAAGCGATTTCGTCCAACCGCGTTCGGGTGCGAAAATTTCAGCGTAACGTCGCGCCACACGCCGACCGGCAAGGTCGCGGCAATGCGACGCTCGATGATGGGCGTGAGTTTATTGAAGTATGCGGCGAGCGCGTCTGCCGCAAAAATGAGCACGAGTAATCCACTGCCGATGAGCCACGCTTCTTCCAGCGCAGGAAAAATTGAAGCCGCAAGCGAAAACGCCAGCCAGAAACCCAGTAGCCACAGCAAACGTTTTGACGGGATCATCAGCGCGAGCTTAAGAAAATGAGCGATGCCAATTTATGCTCGCGGCGCTTCTACCTGATCGAACAATTCGAGCAGCAAATCATCGACATCGCGGCCTTCGATTTCCATTTCTGGCGAGGGTGTCACACGATGACGCAGCACCGGCAGCGCCATCTGCTTCACATCATCGGGCGTGACAAATCCTCGGCCTTGCAGCAATGCCTGTCCACGCGCCGCGCGGATAATGGCAATCGCACCGCGCGGACCGGCACCCGACGATAAGCCGACAAAATCGCGCGTGGATCGCGCGAGCCTGACCGCATAATCCAGCACCTGATCGTCCACCGTCAAATTCGCGGCGATGCGCTGCAAGGTCAATATGGTTTCAGGCTTAACGATGGTGCGAACGCTTTCCACATTCAGTTTGTCGCCGACCGCGTTGGTGGTCACGCTCTTCACCAGAGCTGACTCTTCCGCGAGGCTTGGATAATCAATTTTTATTTTCAGCAGGAACCGATCAAGCTGCGCTTCGGGTAGCGGATAGGTGCCTTCCTGTTCAATCGGATTTTGCGTCGCCAGCACCATAAACGGCGTGGGCAATATATGGGCCGTGGCTTCAATGGTCACCTGCGCTTCCTGCATTACTTCCAGTAGTGCAGCCTGGGTTTTGGCTGGGGCGCGGTTGATTTCATCGGCGAGTAATAAATTGGCAAACACCGGCCCTTTGCGGGTGGTGAAATCGCCACTCTTCGGGTCGTACAGCGTGTGACCGGTCACATCAGATGGCATTAGATCGGGTGTGAACTGAATGCGCGAAAATAGTCCGTCGAAGGTGCGCGCCAGCGCTTTCACCAGCAATGTTTTACCGAGACCCGGCACGCCTTCAATCAGGACATGGCCTGCACCAATTAACGCGATTAGGGTTTGATCGATAATCTCTGGCTGACCCACCACGGCTTTACCAATTTCGGTGCGCATGGCGTTAAGCACGCGCACCGCTTGCTGGTATTTTTCCGCATCTGGATTGCTGTCGGTGCTCGTTGCTATCGTGTTGTCCATCTTGATCCGATCTTAGGCTTTAAGTAAATAGATGATTTATTTTTTCTGCGCAATGGTGAGCGCTGGCTTGGCACCATTCTGGCGATGATGATCCAGCGCGGCTTCCATGGCTTTCAGCGAACGTATTGTTTGCACAAAGTGAGTTTTGTCGTTTACAGGGCTGAGCATCGTTTGCTCAATGCGCGCGATGCCCATGCCGGTTAATTTTTCGAGGGTCACAAACAGCATTGTTTTATCCGCACGCGACAACCC
>JANXWW010000414.1 GCA_025350945.1 Burkholderiales bacterium | reverse complement strand
CGCCAGCAAAAACCGGATTATGTTTTCCTGTGGGGATGGGGTGTGATGAATTCGACCGCGATCAAGGAAGCTATCGCGGTTGGCTATCCACGTTTGCAAATGTATGGCGTGTGGTGGGCCGGCGCTGAGCCTGATACCCAGCCCGCAGAAATGGCGGCCAAGGGCTATAACGCGCTGGCGTTGCAACACGGCGCGGACCGAGTTGCGGTGCATAAAGACATGATGAAGTATCTCTACGACAAGAACAAAGGTACCGGCAAGAAAGAGGAAGTGGGCACGGTGCTCTATAACCGCGGCATGCTGAATTCCATGCTGGTAGTGGAATCGATCCGCGCGGCGCAAGGCAAATATGGCAAGAGACCTATGACCGGTGAACAGGTTCGCTGGGGTGCGGAGAATTTGAACGTAGATACCGCACGCATCAAGGCGCTCGGCATGGATGGCATGATGCAACCGCTCAAGACCACGTGCAATGATCATGAGGGTGCACGCAAGGCCCGCATTCATACCTGGGACGGCAAGGCCTGGAGTTTCACCTCTGATTGGTATGAGGCGGACAATAAAATGCTGCGGCCGATGGTGGAAGCGCAGGCAAAAAAATATGCCGCAGAGAAGAAGATTGAAGTGCGGGATTGCTCGAAAGAAACGTGATTGTTGATTGCCTTGCGTAGGATGGGTGGAGCTGGGTTTGGCAAACCCGGTAGCTCCATTCATCCTACGGAAATCTTTTACAGATGTGGCGACAAATATGATGAATGTCGATCCAGCAAACACCCCCTCTCCCACAATCCCTCTCCATCGAGGGGAGAGGGAGGTAAAGCCTCTCTCCCTTGATGGGAGAGAGGTTGGAGAGAGGGTGTTGGTCAAATGTTCACCAGATTTAATTGCCGGATCAATAAACAACCATTGATATGACTACACCATTACTTTCCGTCAACGGCATCGAAGTCATCTACAACCACGTCATCCTCGTGTTGAAGGGCGTGTCGTTAAACGTGCCAGAAGGCAAGATTGTTGCCATTCTCGGCGGCAATGGTGCGGGCAAAACAACCACGCTGCGCGCTGTATCGAATCTGCTTAAAGGCGAGCGCGGCGAAGTGACCAAAGGCTCGATTGAATATCGCGGCGAGAAAGTGCATGAGTTGTCGCCGTCTGATTTGGTCAAGCGCGGTGTGATTCAGGTGATGGAAGGTCGCCACTGTTTTGGGCATTTGACGGTGGAAGAAAATCTGCTCACCGGTGCCTACACTCGCAAGGCGACGCGCAGCGAAATTGCGGCAGATCTGGAAAAGGTTTATGCCTATTTTCCGCGATTAAAAACACGACAGAAATCGCAGTCTGGGTATACCTCCGGCGGCGAACAGCAAATGACCGCGGTAGGACGCGCGCTGATGTCGAAGCCCAATATGATTTTGCTGGATGAGCCTTCAATGGGTCTGGCACCGCAGATCGTGGAGGAAATTTTTGAGATCGTGCGCGATTTGAATCAAAAAGAAAAGGTGAGCTTTTTACTCGCGGAACAAAATACAACGGTGGCATTGCGCTACGCCAATTTTGGCTACATTCTTGAAAACGGCCGCGTGGTGATGGAAGGCGAAGCGAAAAATTTAAGCGAAAACGAAGACGTCAAAGAATTTTATCTCGGCGTTTCAAAAGCGGGACGCAAATCGTTTCGCGATGTGAAGCACTATCGACGCCGCAAGCGATGGCTGGCGTAAAGAATAAAGAATCGAAAAACATGGATAAAGTTTTGGCTGCTTTGCACGGCGCATTCTATGACCGATTTGAAACTCGTGATCCAGCATCACGCGAGCGCGAAATGCTGGCCGCGCTGCCTACACAAATTGAGCATGCGAAAAAATCCGCGCCTTACTTTGCACAATTATTGGCCGCTGTTGATTCATCGAGCATGACGACGCGTGCTGCCTTAGCCGAATTACCAGTCACGCGAAAATCTGATTTGCATAATTTGCAAAAGCAGAGCGCACCATTTGGCGGCCTGAATGCAACGCCCGCAGGCAAGCTCGCGCGCCTATTCGTTTCCCCCGGCCCGATCTACGATCCTGAAGGTCGCGGTGCGGATTATTGGCGAACCGCGAGATCGTTTTATGCGGCAGGTTTTCGTGCGGGCGATATTGTTCACAACACGTTTTCGTATCACCTGACGCCGGCGGGGTCGATGTTTGAAAGCGGTGCACATGCGCTAGGCTGCGCGGTGATTCCTGCTGGTGTGGGACAGACTGAAATGCAGGTCTCAACCATTGCCGCGCTGCAGCCAAACGGTTATGTCGGCACGCCATCGTTTTTGAAAGTGCTGCTGGAAAAAGCGGATGAATTAAAAATTGATGTGAGTTCAATCAAAAAAGCGCTGGTATCCGGCGAAGCATTTTTGCCACCGATCAAAGCGCTATTAAAAAATCGCGGCATCGATGCTTATCAATGCTACGGCTCGGCCGATCTGGGCATCATCGCCTACGAATCCAGCGCACGCGAAGGCTTGATTGTGGATGAAGGTGTGCTGGTGGAAATTGTACGGCCGGGCACGGGCGATCCGGTGGCAGAAGGTGAGGTGGGTGAAGTGGTCGTGACAACATTCAATCGCGATTATCCTTTGATACGATTTGCCACAGGTGACCTTTCAGCGATGATGAAACGGGCATCGCCGTGTGGCCGCACCAACACGCGCATCAAAGGCTGGATGGGTCGCGCCGACCAAACCACCAAAGTGCGCGGCATGTTTGTGCATCCGCATCAGGTGGCCGAAATTGTAAAACGTCATCCGGAAATAAAGCGTGCGCGCCTCATCGTGAGTCACGTCGATGGCGTTGATGCGATGACATTGAAGATTGAAATGACCCCGCACACGGCGGCCGCAACGGGGGTTTTCGAATCGATTCGCGACATCACCAAACTGCGCGGCGAGATTGAATGCGTCGCGC
>JANXWW010000407.1 GCA_025350945.1 Burkholderiales bacterium | reverse complement strand
CCCTGACTGAAGGCAAGCCCGCGTTTGAGCAGGTGATCGCGGCGCAAGGGTTCGATGCGAATGACGTTTTGCGATGGGCGGCGAGTCTGGATCAAGGCAGTGAGCATCCGCTGGCGGGGGCAATTGTGGCTGCGGCGCGCGAAAAAAATCTGGTTTTGGATAAGCCCGAAAAATTTGAATCGAGTACGGGCATTGGCGTGCGTGGCATTGTTGGTGGCCGAAAATTGGCACTCGGCAATACCGCGTTGATGATTCAAGATGGTGTGAAGTTGACTGCGCTCAACGCCAAGGCTGACGAATTGCGTGAACAAGGTGCTAGCGTGATGCACCTGGCGGCGGATGGTGTACTCGCGGGAATTCTCGCGGTGTCGGACCCGATAAAAGTCACCACACCGGGCGCGCTGGCTGGGCTGAAAGCGGCCAATATTCGCGTCATCATGGCGACCGGCGATGGGCTTAAAACGGCGCAGTCAGTGGCGAGTCGTTTGGGCATTACCGAATTTTATGGTGAAGTAAAACCGGCTGACAAGCTGACACTCGTGAAGCGTTTTCAGCACGAGGGCAGGGTGGTGGCGATGGCAGGTGACGGCATTAACGATGCCCCTGCCCTCGCTCAGGCCAATATTGGTATTGCCATGGGCACTGGCACCGATGTGGCAATGAATAGCGCGCAAGTGACCTTGGTAAAAGGCGACTTGAATGGCATCGCACGCGCACGCACATTGTCGGTCGCCACGATCCGCAACATGAAACAAAATCTTGTCTTCGCTTTCTTCTACAATGCGCTAGGCGTACCACTCGCCGCAGGATTACTGTACCCATTGACGGGCTGGCTGCTGTCGCCGATGATTGCCGCGCTGGCGATGAGTTTGTCGAGTGTTTCTGTTATTTCTAACTCACTTCGTTTACGAAAGATTTCGATATGAAAAAATGTTTTCTCGTGGCATTTATTATGGTCATTTCGGTGCCCGTATTTGCGGCGGCGGCTGAAAATGCAAAATTAAAACGAGAAATTACAGCGACCATCAAGCCCGGCAAAGTGCATGAAGAATGCGTTGAACTCAAAGCGGGAACAACGATTGCCTATCGGTTCAAGGCGTCAAAGCCAGTGCCATTTAATATTCATTTTCATTCCGGCACGGCTAAGGATGAGAAGGTGGAATATGCGGTGAAGCTCAATCAGGCCGATATGGCCGACGACCTGCTGGACGTGGCGTCCGACCAGCACTATTGCTGGATGTGGTCAAACAAGCGGGTGACCACAGAATCGGTCACGATAAGCGGCTCGCTTGAAAGTCGATAAGCAAAAAAGTAAAACCCTGGATTGGCGGGCAGTCTGGAGCAAAAGTGCTTGTATTCTTTCGGGTATCTCCATCGAAAATCACTCTCGTGGGCGGCTCGATTAGGAACTTTTTACGTTGCACAATATCTATCGGTTATAGTCTTGCTCATGAAACGATTTCTTCTCATTCTGCTGTTAGCGTTATTGCCGGTGCAATTTATATTTGCAGCGGTAGCGACTTATTGCGCGGATGAGACTGTGGAAACAACGGCGCATCTCGGCCATCATGCGCATAACGACGGCAAAAAAATAAATGATTTACCAACAGTAAATTCCGTTGAAAAAAAGGCGACTGATGTGAATTGTCATTTTTGTCACGCGGTGTTTGCAAATCTGCCGGTGATTTTTGCCGGACTAATTACGCCTGAAATTAGTTTGCCCACCAATGTTGCGCCGCTTCTCCTTGCCGCCCAGCATCAAACCACGCCGCTACAACGTCCTCCCATCTCACCGCTCGCCTAGTCCGGCGGGCCATTCTTTTTAGTTGATGCCCTAGCAGCGGCACCGTTTGGTGTCTGCCGGATCGTATCCGAATTTTGTTGGCAAATATTGCCCACCATTGCTTGAGGACATCATGAAGAAAATATTTTTAGTCGCGTGCCTGCTGCTATCTCACGTCGCTCACGCGGCTCACGCGCAGAGCGAACGACTCGCACAATTGAGCGAGCCGCCCAGTGCGCTGACCATGAAGGCAGCATTGGCGCTGGCACGTGCGCAGAGCAGCGAGCTCGCCGCGTTGCGTAGCGAAGTTGAGGCCACTGACGGTGCCGCGCAGCAGTCGCGCACTATTCCTAATCCCGTGTTCACCTCCACTTGGGAAGAAGTGGGCAAACCGGGTCGCTCAACGTCACTTGAAATCAGTCAGCTCATTGAAACCGGTGGAAAACGCGCAGCGCGTGTTCGTGCGGCGGGCCTTGGTCGGGATATTGCCGCCACCGAATACGACGCAAAGCAAATCGAGGTGCTCACCCGCGTCACACAAGCGTTCGTTGACGTGTTGGCCGCACAGCGCCGCAAGCAGATATCGGATCAAGCGGTATCGCTCGCAGCTCAGGCCGCAGATGCCGTTGGCAAGCGCGTGATAGCGGGCAAGGTCTCGCCAGTGGAAGAAACCAAGGCGAAGCTGGAAGCCAGCGCCGCGCGTATCGAAGCCGAACAAGCCATACGCGAACTGGAAAGCACACGCAAACGCTTGTCAGCATTTTGGGGCAATGCGACGCCGCGATTTACTGAGGCCAGCGGCGATCTGGAATTGCTAGTGGTGATGCCGTCGCTCAATGCGCTCGAGCAACGCGCACGCAGCAGCCCGGAACGAATGCGCGCTATCGCCGAGGTCGCCCGCCGTGGTGCGTTACTGGACGGTGAAAAAGCCAAGCGCTATCCAGATTTCACGCTTGGTGCAGGCGTGAAACGCACGCTTGGTACGCGTGAGAACCTGCCGCTGTTCACGATCTCAATGCCGCTGCCGATATTCGATAGAAATCAGGGCAGCGTGCGAGAGGCGCTGAAGCGCGTTGATAAAGCGCGCGACGAGCAATCAACTATCGAGACGCGCTTGCAATCAGAGCTTGGCCAGACCTACGAGCGATTAAAAGCAATCGAGATGGAATTAACCACGCTGCGAGAAGAACTTTTGCCCGGTGCCAAGAGTGCATTTGACGCGGCCACCACGGGTTATCAGCTCGGTAAATTTGGTTTTCTCGATGCGCTTGACGCGCAGCGAACGCTGTTTCGAACCAATCAGCAATATGTGAGAGCGCTGGCGGAGTATCACCGCGCTACCACTGATCTTGAACGCTTGACCGGTGAGCCGCTCAATGCCGAGCGCGCCGCGATGATGAATCCCCAATAGGACATGAATATGAAACGTAAACAAACCATTGTTATCGCTGCCATTGTTATCATCGGTGCCATCGCAGCAGCACTCATCCTCGGCATGAATCGCGCGAAGCCAGCAGGTGATGACCACGGCCACGGTGCGGGGGCAGCGCATGCGGAGCACCGGGCTGGAGACGCTCACGCCGCAGGTGAAGCGCAAAAAGGCCTGCGCGGGGGCAAATTATTTACTGATGGTGATTTCGGCTTGGAGGTCACTATTTTTGAGACTGGCGTCGAGCCGGAGTTCCGGCTTTACACGTACACCAAGGGAAAGCGGGTTGATCCTGCTGGGACGACGGCCACTATCACGCTTGAACGATTGGGGCGCGATCCACAACAAATTCAATTCACCAAGGTCGCCGATTATTTGAAAGGCAACGCCGTCATCGAAGAGCCACACTCTTTTGAAGTAACCGTCGCCGCACAACGTGAAGGCAAGACGCATCGGTTTGCCTACTCACAGGAAGAAGCGCGCGTCGCGATGACGGAGGCGCAAGTGAAAGAGGCGGACATCGAAATTAAATCGGCTGGTGCGGCCAAAATTAAATCTTCGCTGCAATTGATTGGCGACATCAAACTCAATGGCGACCGCACGGTGCTGATTGTGCCGCGTCTCGCGGGCATCGTCGAAGTCGCGAATGCGAATGCGGGAGATGTCGTAAAAAAAGGGCAAGTGCTGGCGGTGATATTCAGTCCGACGCTGGCCGATCAGCGCGGCGAATTGCTGGCTGCACAAAAGCGCCTGGCGTTGGCTGAGACAACGTATGAGCGTGAGAAAAAATTATTTGAAGGCAAAATTTCAGCCGAGCAGGACTTTTTGCAGGCACGTAACGCCATGAATGAGGCCGAGATTACTGTGCGCAGCACGCAACAAAAACTCAGCTCAATCGGTGGTCTGCCCGCCAGTAGTGGCAATCTCACCCGATACGAAATTCGTGCACCGATCAGCGGCACGATTGTAGAGAAAAGTCTTTCTGTGGGTCAGGCGATTAAAGAGGATGCCAACATTTTCACGCTTGCGGATCTGACTAGCGTATGGGCCGAGATGACGGTCTATGCGAAGGACATGAACGTGATTCGCGTCGGGCAGAAAGTCACGGTGAAGTCGGCTGAATTCGCTGGCGATGCGAGCGGCGTGATCTCATACGTTGGTGCGCTGGCGGGAGAGCAAACCCGCACGGCAAAGGCACGCGTGGTGCTGCCCAATCCGAACAGCGCGTGGCGTCCCGGCTTGCCAGTCAATATCGAAGTGGAATCGGCTGAGTCAGAAGTACCTGTCGCCGTTTCCGCCGATGCCATTCAGACATTGCGTGATTCATCGGTGGTGTTTGGCCGCTACGACAACGCATTCGAAGCGCGACCGCTCAAGCTGGGGCGCAGCGACGGCATGATGGTTGAGGTGCTCAAAGGCTTGAGCGCAGGCGAGAAATATGCGGCGCGCAATAGCTACGTTATCAAGGCAGACATCGGCAAAGCTGGTGCCAGTCACGATCATTAAGGACTGAAAATGCTTGAAAAAATTCTGAAATTTTCTATTCAGCAGCGATGGGCGATTATGCTCGTCGTGTTCGGCATGGCAGCGCTTGGCCTGTACAACTATCAGCGCCTGCCGATTGATGCCGTGCCCGACATCACCAATGTTCAGGTGCAAATCAATACTGCCGCGCCCGGTTATTCGCCGCTGGAGTCCGAACAGCGCATCACTTACCCGATTGAAACGGCGATGGCGGGCCTGCCGAAATTATCGGAAACACGATCACTGTCGCGTTATGGTTTGTCGCAAGTGACGGTCGTGTTTGAAGAGGGTACCAACATTTACTTTGCGCGGCAGCTTGTCAACGAACGTATTCAGGAAGCCAAGGAAAAATTGCCCGGCGGTGTCGTGCCTAAGCTCGGCCCAATCGCAACCGGGCTCGGCGAAATTTATATGTGGACGGTTGAGAGCAAAGAAGGTGCGCTCAAGCCAGACGGTACGCCGTACACGCCAACTGACTTGCGCGAAATTCAGGACTGGATTATCAAGCCGCAACTGCGCAATGTGCGCGGCGTGACGGAAATCAATACCATTGGTGGCTTCGCGAAGGAATATCAGGTCGCCCCTTTTCCGGATCGTTTAGTCGCTTATGGGCTATCGCTGTCCGATGTGGTGAGCGCATTAGAACGCAATAACGGCAACGTCGGTGCGGGCTACATTGAGCGGCGAGGCGAACAATATCTGATTCGTGCACCGGGCCAGGTTTCGAGTATTGAAGATATTGGCAATATTGTGGTGTCGGCCCCGCAAGGTGTCCCGGTAAAAATAAAAGATATTGCGGATGTGTTGATTGGCAAAGAATTGCGCACCGGTGCGGCCACCGAAAACGGACGTGAGGTGGTGCTGGGCACAGTGTTTATGTTGCTGGGTGAAAACAGTCGCACGGTATCGGTCGCGGTTGATAAAAAAATGCGGGAAATTAACCGCACTCTACCCGCTGGCGTAATCGCACAAACAGTCTATGACCGCACGATTCTTATCGATAAAGCCATTTATACGGTGAAGAAAAACTTAATCGAAGGTGCGATTTTGGTAATCGCAATTTTGTTTCTGTTTTTGGGAAATATTCGCGCGGCCATCATCACGGCGATGGTTATTCCGCTGTCGATGCTATTCACGTTCACGGGTATGGTCAGCAATAAAGTAAGTGCTAATTTGATGAGCTTGGGGGCGCTCGATTTCGGCATCATCATCGACGGCGCAGTGGTGATTGTGGAGAATTGCGTTCGGCGATTGGCCCATGCCCAAGCATATTTCCGGCGCACACTCACACACACGGAGCGATTTCATGAAGTGTTTGAAGCCGCGCGCGAAGTACGCCGACCACTCATCTACGGCCAGCTCATCATCATGGTGGTGTATCTGCCGATCTTCACGCTCACGGGTGTGGAAGGAAAAATGTTTCACCCGATGGCGTTTACGGTTGTCGTAGCGTTACTCGGCGCGATGATTTTGTCGGTGACCTTTATTCCAGCGGCGATTGCACTTTTCATTGGTGAGCGGGTTAGCGAAAAAGAAAATCGCCTGATGTCATGGGCTAAGCGCGGCTATCAGCCGATGCTCAATTGGGCGCTTCTCAATAAACCGATTGTGCTGACAGCAGCGATTGTGTCCATCGTACTCAGCGGCTTATTGGCAACGCGTATGGGCAGCGAATTTGTGCCCAATCTAGATGAACATGATATTGCGCTGCACGCGTTGCGCATCCCCGGCACCAGCTTGACGCAAGCTATAGAGATGCAGGCTCGCCTTGAGAAAACAGTGAAGGCGTTTCCGGAGGTTGAGAGGGTTTTTGCCAAAATGGGTACTGCTGAAGTGGCCACCGATCCCATGCCACCCAGCGTGGCGGATAACTTTGTGATGTTAAAACAGCGCAGCGAATGGCCCGATCCCGCGCGCACAAAAGAAAATCTGGTGGCAGCGATTGAAGCAAGTGTGCAAAAAATTCCGGGTAACAGCTACGAATTTACGCAGCCCGTTCAAATGCGTTTTAACGAGTTGATTTCAGGCGTACGCAGTGATGTTGCGGTGAAAGTTTTTGGCGATGATATGGATGTGATGAACGAAACCGCCGAGCAAATTTCAAAGGTGTTGATGCAAATTCAGGGTGCAGCGGATGTGAAAGTGGAACAAACCACGGGGCTGCCGATGCTGACGGTCAACATTGATCGCGCGAAAATTGCGCGGCTGGGGCTGAATGTACATGATGTGCAGGATGTGCTGACAATTGCCGTAGGCGGGCGCGAATCGGGATCGGTGTTTCAGGGTGATCGGCGTTTTGATGTGATCGTGCGTCTTCCCGAAAATCTGCGCACTGATATAGATGCGATGAAGCGCATCCCGATTCGCTTGCCGATGACCGAGGTGATGAAAAGCGCAGGCTATGTGCAGTTGGGCGATGTGGCGAAATTTGATATGGCACCCGGCCCGAATCAGATCAGTCGCGAAAACGGCAAGCGCCGCGTGGTCGTGACCGCCAATGTGCGTGAGCGCGACATCGGCTCATTCGTCGCCGAAGCGCAACAAAAACTCGATCAACAAGTGAAAGTGCCGACCGGTTATTGGACGACTTGGGGTGGCACGTTTGAGCAGCTTCAGTCCGCGCAGCAGCGGCTAAAAATTGTCGTTCCCGTTGAACTGTTGCTGGTGTTTGGGCTGTTGTTCACCATGTTTGGCAACATCAAAGATGGCTTGCTAGTGTTCACGGGCATTGCGTTTGCGCTAACCGGCGGCATTGTCGCACTGTGGCTGCGCGGTATTCCATTATCGATCTCTGCAGCCATCGGTTTTATCGCGCTTAGCGGTGTGGCGGTGCTCAATGGTCTGGTGATGGTTTCGACTATCCGCAGCCTGCGCGAAGCGGGCATGCCGCTTGATGAGGCGATCAACACCGGCGCGCTTACAAGGTTGCGCCCAGTCTTGATGACCGCACTGGTGGCGTCGTTGGGCTTTATTCCCATGGCGCTCGCGACGGGCACCGGCGCGGAAGTGCAGCGACCCCTGGCGACGGTGGTGATCGGTGGAATTTTATCTTCCACATTACTCACGTTGCTGGTGCTGCCGCTGCTGTATCGAATGACGCATCGTCCAGATGAGTTGGTGGTGCCAAATCAAACCCAAGCACAGTGGCATCGTACAAGAGGTGAGTGAAATTCAGTATGAAGTTGTGGCAAAGCCTGACAGCGTAGCAATTTATATTGAAGACCACGGCAAGAAGGTTGACGTGAAAGGTGCCATCGCGAAAGTGAGCTTTCTTAATGGTGTTGAAAAGAGCGGAACAATGCTCGCGCCCGCAAGTGAAAACAAGCTCGAAGCTAAGGGAACATTCAACGTAAAATCGGGTACCAAAGTAACGGCCGTGGTGACGATGGTCGGGAAAGCGACGAAGACGGTGCGTGTATTTGTACCGTGATTTCTCTCTTTCTTACGGTTGCAAACTCTAGCATTGGCGGTCGTCTCAAAGCAGTATCATCTCAAAGCGCTCGCCAAATGGCGATCTTGGTATTTAATTTTGTAGCGGAGAGTGCTGAATAAGCGCTGAATATGAACACAAACGTACTGAAATTTTGGCGCAGTAACCCCGGCATCTTTGCCTCACTCGGTGCGGCACTTTTGTTCGGTGCGGGTACGCCATTCGCAAAGCTTTTGCTGGGTCCGGTGAGTCCGTGGCTGCTCGCGGGGCTTTTGTATTTGGGTTCTGGCAGCGGTTTGTTTATCTGGCGTTTGCTTCGTCGTACTAAAACAAGCGGCATGAGTTTCGCCGAGATCGGCTGGCTTGGAGGTGCTGTTGTCGCTGGCGGCATGATAGCGCCCGCGCTGTTGATGTGGGGCCTGGTGAATATGCCGGCATCGGGTGCATCGTTGCTATTGAATGCGGAGGGCGTGTTGACTGCGCTGATCGCATGGTTTGTATTTCGGGAAAATTTTGACCGACGCATTGCGCTTGGCATGGTGCTGATCGTGGCGGGTGCATCGGTGTTGTCATGGCCGAAAGAGATGAGTTTTGGTGCCGTTACGCCGTCGTTCGCCGTCGTGGGCGCGTGCCTGTTCTGGGCAATTGATAACAATCTGACGCGTAAAGTTGCACTACTGGATTCATCATTTATCGCCATGACCAAAGGCTTGGTGGCGGGCGCTACCAATACCGTTATCGCGTTGGCGCTTGGTGCCACGCTGCCATCGATACCGACCGTAATCGCGGCGGCGCTCGTCGGTCTAATGAGTTATGGCCTCAGCCTGATGCTGTTTGTGGTGGCGCTGCGGCATCTCGGCACCGCACGCACCGGTGCTTATTTTTCAACTGCACCGTTTGCCGGTGCGGCGATTGCTGTCGTGGGGCTGGGTGAGCCGATGACCATTGAGTTGGCGATTGCGGGTGCGCTCATGGCGGCGGGCGTGTGGCTGCACCTGACCGAAACCCATGAACACCTACACGACCACGAGAGGCTAGAGCACGAACATCATCACGAGCACGACGCGCATCACCAGCACGCACACGACACACCGATAGCTTCAGGAGTGGCGCATTCGCACCGACATCTTCATGAGCCGGTAACGCATTCACATGCCCACTTTCCCGACGCCCATCATCAGCATCACGAGAAATCTTAGCGAGCCACTCTGAATGTCAAATTGATTCGCGTATCGCTGGTGAGCGCGTGATGGCCTGCTTTCAGTGGCCGCACGCCATGAAACAGCAAACGCGCCGCGCTACCGAAGATGATGGCGTCGCCATCGTTAAGATCAATGGATCGCACGGCATCCCTTCGCTTTAATCCACCGATAATAAATTTTGCGGGCAACCCGATTGACAACGACGCAATCGGCTGTGAGAAATCTTTCTCATCACGATCTTGATGCAGGCCCATTTGTGCGCCAGCTTCGTAGCGATTAATCAGGCATGCATCGGGCGCGAAATGTGGATAGCCTGCGCGCTTGGCCAATGCGGTCGCCGTTTCGCGCAATAACGCGGGCATGGCAGGCCATGCTAGTCCCGTTTTGGGATCAATGTGCGAGTACGCATAGCCCCCGCGCGCGCTCACCCAGCCTAAGCTGCCGCAGTTGCTCATGGCGACCGACATGCGGCTGCCGCCGGGCGTTTCCATATGGCGAAGAGGCGCAGCTTCAATCACCGTGTTGACGGCATCCAGCATGGCTGAGGAATCGAATGCGTGATGAATCAGCGCAACACCTTCAGGTAAATCCTCACGAGCTGTCGCCTGAATATCGTCGCTGACAAAAAGCGATGGCTGAATTGATTTTTCGGATTTGTTCATGTGTTTATCACGCGTTTATTTTCAAACTGGCCCACAAGTGCGCGGCAGCCAGCGAGCGATAGGGTGCGAACTTTGCCAACATTGTTTGTGCCTGCTTGATGGTCGGCGCAGCATTATCGCCGCGTAATCTTGCCAATGCACGGCGAACCGCGACATCGCCATGCAGCGAGCAATCGGCAATGCCAAATCCACGCATCAGCGTATAGTGCGCCGTCCATGGCCCAATGCCTTTTACGTTCAGTAGCGCAGCTTCAATTTCATCTGCGGGATGCGCATTTAGCTGCCATTGATCCAGTGGCAATGTGCCATCCATGACTTTATTGGCGACGCGAATAAGCGTCTCTGCCTTAGCGCGCGAGAATTTATACGCGCCGAGTTGTTCGCTGCTGAATGCGCGCACCGCCGCAGCATCGGGATAGCACATGAGTCCGCTTGAGTGATGGATTTGCGCGAGCTTGATAAAAGTATGGCGTAGCTGAATCGCAAATCTTAAATTAATTTGCTGCCCGATAATGGCCCAGGTGAGCGCTTCAAACGGTGTTGCCGCTTGCGGAATGCAGAGCCCTCTTTGCAGTTTTATCAACGGCCCCAGCAGCAAATTTTTCTGCATCTTCTGTTCGAATTTTTCAGATGGAATCGTGAGTCCGAGCAGGCCGCTGACCATGGATTGTGCAATTGCCGGTGAGAAATTCTTGTCACCTGTTTGCACTGTGCAGTGAGCCGCTTCTGCATGCAATGAGACATCAATGAGCTTGGGATCCCCATGAATAACGACCGCTTTTGCAATCCTGTTACTGGTAATGCGCTCAGCCAGTTGTGCGGGATCGCGCGCGTGAAAATTGAGGATGTCTTCTGCGCGATAGCGCTTCGGCAAATCGAGGGTGAACATTAATGTGATGGGTTTGATGTTTTTCAATCTTTCTTTACTTCGCGTTTCAACAATTCCGCCTTGCGCGCAATTCCCCACCGATAGCCCGATAATTCACCGTTGGATCGCACCACGCGATGACACGGAATGAGTACCGCAATTGAATTCCCAGCACAGGCACTCGCCACCGCACGCACGGCTTTGGGCTTGCCAATTTTTTGCGCGACTTCACTGTAGCTTAATGTAGCACCCGCTGGAATATCGCGTAATGCTCTCCACACTCGCTGCTGAAATACGGTGCCTTGAATATCGATTGGTAAATCGAGCAAGCCGCGCGGTTGTTTGCCGGGATGATCAATAAATTCCAGAATTTTGCCTAACCATGTTTTGAAAATTTCATCGGCGGGCTGAAAATGGGCGAGTGGAAAACGTGTCCGTAATCGTTCAACAAGATCGTGCGCCGAATCGCCGAATTCAATGGCACATACGCCGCGCGGTGTGGCTGCAACCATGATCACACCGAGTGCGCATGGCTCCGCCGCATAGCGGATGTCTTCATTTTTACCGCCGCTTTTATAGCTGCCTGGCGTCATTCCCAGTATTGTTTCTGCATTTTCGTAGAAGCGGCCTGACGAATTAAATCCCGCATCGTAAATCGCGTCAGTCACCGTTTTGTTTTTACTGAGCGCTGCGGTGATGCGCGATTGTTGAATCGTTTTTTGATACGCCTTGGGGGTCACGCCTGTAACCGATTTGAACACGCGATGAAAGTGATGCGCGCTCATGCCTGCATGTTCTGCCAATGCTGCGAGGGCGACATTGCCAGCGCTTGCTTTAAGAAAATCGCAGGCCGCACTCACAGCCGCATTGCGCGCATGTTCAAGCGACACACCATCCGGGTTGCAACGTTTGCACGCGCGAAAGCCTGCCGCCTGAGCGTCGATAGTGGTGTCAAAAAACGCAACATTACCCCGCTTGGCCACGCGTGACGGACACGATGCGCGGCAATATACGCCAGTGGTCTTTACCGCGTACACAAATTCGCCATCAAATTCTTTATCGCGGCCGAGCACGGCCTGCCAGCGCGAATCAGATTGATCGTTAATGTTATTGCCTGTGTGTTTGTGCAAAATATTCATGATGCAAATTCCCATGTGTCGTCGAGGGTTTCATTGTTGCTTTTTGCAGCCTCGACTGCACTCCGGTCCTTGCTTTCAAATTTTTCAGGTTGCGTAAATGCAGCTATACTTAATTTACTCTTGGAATCACTTTTATATTGCTTTATTTTAGAACTGAATCCGATGCCACACGACCATAATCATCATGACACCCACGATCACCGCCATGACGCGGATCATGGAGGCAATCATCACCATCATGTGCCGGATTCCAATCGGGCTTTCGCGATTGGCGTGTCGCTCAATATTGGGTTCGTTTTGATTGAGCTGGGCTTTGGCTGGTGGACGAATTCGCTCGCGCTCCTAGCAGATGCGGGCCACAATTTTGGTGACGTTATTGGACTGTTGCTCGCATGGGGTGCAACGCGGTTGGCACTCAAGGCACCATCAGCGCGCTTCACTTATGGCTTGGGCTCGTCCACTATTCTTGCGGCACTTACCAACGCGGTGCTGTTATTGGTGGCGACCGGTGCCATCGTGTGGGAGGCTGCGCAGCGTTTAACCAGCGTGAGCCACGCAGAGCCCGTGACGGCTTCAATTGTCATTGCGGTAGCGCTTGCGGGCGTGGTGGTGAATGGTGCCACGGCGATGCTCTTCATGCGCGGGCGTGAGCAGGATCTTAATCTTAAAGGTGCGTATTTGCATATGGCGGCGGATGCTGCGGTCTCACTCGGCGTGGCGATTGTCGGTGGGTTGATTTTGGTAACAAACTGGATGTGGCTTGATCCATTAATCAGCATTGTGATTGCGCTGGTGATTGTATGGAGCACCTGGTTTTTGCTGCGGGAATCATTGCAGCTGGCGTTGCAGGCGGTGCCGCGCGGTATTGATGCTGAGGCAGTCAAAAATTATCTGGGTTCCTTGTCGGGCGTAAATGAAGTGCATGACTTGCATATCTGGGCAATCAGCACCACGCAAAGCGCTCTCACGGTGCATTTGGTTATGCGTGAGGGGCATCCCGGTGATGATTTTTTTGCAACCCTAGCCGACGAGCTGCAATCACGCTTTCGTATCGGCCATCCAACGGTGCAAGTAGAGACGGGATTGTCAGCAGTGCCGTGCCGCCTTGCGCCGAGTCATGTGTTGTGAAGCTAAATTCTGTGAAATAGTGAAGCCCTTTGTTGGCTGTGCGGTTTGAGGCAAAATTGCCTGCGCCCGTTTGTGTGTCTCCATCGAAAAATGCCAGTATCTAGCGACGTTACTTTCGCGCTGACGATACGCTCACTGCCGAAAACGAGTTCCCAGCCTCACACCAGATTAAGGTCAGCATTCGCCGCATGGCAAACCTATTGGCAAGCCCAATATCCACAAGCAGTTTTGAAGCATTTAGCTTGGAGAGGCTCTAGAATAAAAGAGGTACACTTTATTTAGTGTGATTATATTTTAGTATGCGCTTGTGTTCATGTCTTCTTTAAATCAGGCATTTGCGTTTGTTGATTTGTGAAGTATGTATTGAGGTCACCCATCATGTTTTTTCAGAGGAGATTGCAATGTATAAAAAATTAAATGGCTGGAAAAAAACGCTTTGGGGAGGTGTATTGCTGCTGGCATTACAAGCGACTTCGTTTGCGCAAACGGCTGAAATAACGCTTTATGAAGCACCGGGTTTTGGTGGTCGTTCACTGACCTTGCGTGGCTATACGCCCAATCTGGAACAGATTGGTTTTAATGACCGTGCAGCGTCAATTGTCGTGCGATCCGGCAATTGGCAACTATGCACTGATGCTAATTTCGGCGGTACGTGTACCACGCTGACGCGTGGTGAATATCGAAACCTTGATGGCCGCATTGATGGTCAATTATCATCTGCCCGTGAAGTGGGCATCAACAGCAACGAGACCGGCAATTATGGCAACTATCGGCGTGGATCAATTGAAGTGTTTGACCGCCCCGATTTTCAAGGCACGTCAATTTTGCTGGATCGCGATTCAACTAATTTTTCGAACAATGGTTTTAATGACCGTGCCCGATCAATCATCGTCCATGATGGCACGTGGACGTTGTGCACTGCGCGTGGTTATGGCGGTGATTGCCGCACCTATGCACGTGGTCGATATGCCAATCTTGGCCGCGGTACAGCGGGTGAAGTTTCATCCGCGCGCATGAGTGGTGGTGATATTGATGCGCCATACCTGCACGGTGGCGGTGTGGTGGTGGGTGGTCAGAGCGCAGGCGCGACCAATTTGGGCATTGGTCGCGTGATTCTGTTTGATGACGAGCGGATGAACGGGCGTAGCATGGTTGCGGTTGAAAACATGGTTGATTTGGCCAGCACCGGCTTCAACGACGAAGTGGCATCCATTGTCGTCGAGGGTGGTTCGTGGGAGTTCTGCACAGACGCTTTCTTTCGCGGGCAATGCCGGGTATTGAAGCCAGGACAATATCGTCGGTTGGATCCGATTTTATTCCGCTCGATCTCGTCGCTACGCGCAGCGAGCAGCGCCAACGGAGATTTTCTAGCGCAGAATCGGGGGCAGACAAATAGTGCAAGGCCTGCCATTGAACTGTTTGAGCATGATGATTTTCAAGGCCGCAGACTGGCCAGTCGGGGCGGCATTACAGATCTTGAGCGCGAAAATTTTAACGATATTGCTTCATCCGTGATTGTTTATGAAGGTCGCTGGGAGCTTTGCACAGACGCTGATTTTGGCGGCCGCTGCGCTGTTTATGGGCCCGGGCGCTATCCAAAATTATGGGGTTTGAGCGATCAGCTATCATCGATCCGGCGTGTTGATCGATAGCCGTTAATAGCGTTTTTCATCACACATCTGCCCGTGTCTTAATCAAGACATGGGCAACGTTGATGTAAATGGCCGCAGCGCTCAGGGCTTTGCCAGCCATTCGCGCAGTGCGGCATCCGCTTGGTTGTAGTAATAACGCGTTAGTGCAAAAATTTCATCGAGCTCTGATTGCGTGGCAAGCTTTATTGTTTTTGCAGCACTTTCTGAACTATCCGCATTGGCTTCAGCCAACTGCCTTGAGGCGAGTTCTAGGTCTTTGCATAGCGATGCGACGCGTGGAAATCCCATGCTGGCTGAGGCACCGCGCAGGCTATGTGCCACCTCTGATAGCGCTTTCCATTCGCGATTGGCGAGACAGTTTTCGATGATGTCCATGCGCTCGACCGCTTTGGTCTGAAACAACCTGATGAGACCGCCAACTGGATCGGAAGCATCACCCGTGGCACCCGGTGTGGCGGGCAAATAACGCAAGTCTTCGAGCTGCTCAATATCAAGCATGGGCAATTGATCGACCCGGATGGCCAAATCGCTACGCGCGAACGCAGCTACAGCGGGTTTTGCCGTGCTGCTAGCGGCGCGTGCGGGCGTTGCAAAAGATGCTGCGGCAGGCGCTGTGGCAATCGGTGCTGCGACCGATATCGGGGCGACAGCGGGTGCAGGAGTCGGCGCTGTGTTCTCGCGCTCGCGTCTGATCGGCATGCCAGCGTCAGATAATTTTTTCGGTGGCGACTGTATCTGGCCCGCCGTGCGGTCAAGAACGGCAGCAACTTCCGCCAAACGAATAGGTTTCGATAAATAATCATCCATGCCATCGGCGAGATAGCCTTCCCGGTCGCCGGCAAGCGCGTGCGCTGTCATTGCCACGATGGGCGGACAGGGCACGTCATCGACCTGCGCAAAATGTGCGCGTATTTCGCGCATGGCAACAGTACCGTCCAGAACGGGCATTTGAATGTCCATCAAAATCACATCAAAATAATGCTGCGTAGCGGCTTCCACGGCAGCGCGACCATCGCCGACAAGTGTGATGTGATGCCCTAAATTTTTCAACATGCCGCCGATAACGCGCTGGTTGACCTCATTGTCTTCGGCGACTAAAACGCGGTAGGTGCGCATGGCACTGGTGGTGGCTGGGTAGGCGGTCTGCGGCTGAAATGTTGCGGGTACTCTCGAGAGGGCTGGGTAGGCGTTTGTAGCTTTAATTGCTGTATCCGTGTTTTGGTTAACCTCTGCCGCAGCATAAGGCAAATCTGTTGTGTCTGATAAAGGTGAATAGGGTCGAGAAGATTTATCAACGCCCAATTCACCCAGGACAGCGCGCATCAATGCGTCGAAAAGTTTGGCGGTATTGACTGGCCTCACCAGAAAGAAATCATGGCGCAGCACGGGCACGATACTTTGTCGCGTGAGATCTGACCGGGTGGTGGTGGACAGCAAAATGCTGACGATGCGCTTGTCTCTCTGAGCAAGCCGTGCGTTGTCGTTTGCAGTGAGAACCGCCTGAAATTCATCCGCATCAGGACTCGGATGCACAAAATCAGTAATGACGATATCGATGTCGGGTTTGGCGCGCAGCGTTGCGGCCGCATCATCCGGGCCGACCGCGACAGTATCAAAGCCCCACCTCGTATAACGGTATTGCCTGATTTCGCGACGGCTGACCACACTGTCAACGACGAGAACTTTCTTGCCCAGAAAATCAAACACCTCGCGTTGCATATAGGGACGCAACGGCCCACGCGCCTGCTGGGTTTCAATCGTGAAAATAAATGTGGCGCCTTCACCCAGGACGCTCTCAACGCGAACGCTGCCCTGCATTGCCTCCGTTAAACGTTTCACAATCGCCAGGCCCAGCCCGGTGCCGCCGTATTTGCGTGTGGTGGATGGATCTGCCTGGGTAAACGGTGAAAATAATTTTGCAATCTGCTCTTCGCTAATGCCGACGCCCGTGTCTTTCACGCGGCCTTCAAGCAAAATTTTCCCCGCCTGGTTACGTTGCGCTGAAAGAGAAAGTTTTACTTCGCCGCCTTCCGCGAATTTAATTGCATTGGACAGCAGATTCAACAGAATCTGCCGCAGGCGAGTGGCGTCACCGAGAATGTAAAACGGCACATCGTCGCGAACATCGTAGACAAGCGAAATGCTTTTTTCGCGCGCTTTTTCAGCCACAATCTCGAAGGTTTCTTCGATCAGCGCAATCACCTCGACCGCCACTGATTCAAGGCTCATGTGGCCGGCTTCGATTTTTGAAAAGTCGAGTATGTCGTTGATCAAGTTCAGCAGCGTATCGCCGGACGCGCGAATCAATCTGATGTAGTCGCGTTGCTCTTCATTGAGCGGCGTATCAGAAAGCAGCGCCGCCATGCCCAGCACACCATTGAGCGGCGTGCGAATTTCGTGGCTCATGGTGGCTAAGAATGCCTCTTTTGCTTTGGCAGCCTCGGCGATCCGGGAGCTACCTTCGATCAACATTTTTTCGGCGTCCTTACGATCACTGATATCGGCAATGGAGCCAACAAATCGCACTGCGCGGCCATCCACGTCGCTTCGCGCAATTGCGCGTGTTCTTACCCAGACATAGGAGCCATCACGACGTAATGCGCGGGCTTCAATATCAAAAAACGGGGTCTTGCCTTTGAAGTGGCGAATCTGCTCGGCGGCAAATGCGGCCTGATCATCGGGGTGAATATTTTTTTCCCAAAGATAAGGCGTAGGGAAACCGCCCGAGGTATAACCGAGAATGTCGCGAAACGCACTCGAAAAATAAGCGTTGCCACCCTCGCGTAATTCAACATCCCAAATACCTTGCTGCGATGCGCTGATGACTAGATCTAGCTGTTCTCGCTGTAGCGCAATTTCGCGTTCCAATCGGCGTATGGGTGATAAATCGGTAATGGTACCGATGAGGCCATCAACAGTCCCGTCAGCACGCCGCACCAGCTGTTTGGCGACCATCGTCTCGAATTTTTTCCCTTCGGCGTTGGTAACCAGCCTTTCACTTACATCATATCCACCTTCAACTTCATACAACCGTTGATCGGCCGCATCGTTCTCCGTCGCCAAAGCAGCGGTTTGAATTTCACTGTTTCGTTTGCCGATAATATCTGCGCGACGGTATCCTGACAATTGTTCCCACGCGCGATTCACGGCGATAAATCGTCCATTCGTATCCTTGCGATAAATTGGGCTGGGGTTAAATTCAATGATGTCTTCGTTGAGCTTCATCTGGTCACGCAAGCGGTCTGTCATGCTCGCTGATAGTGACTCTGCCTGTTGGCGCAAGCGCGTGAGCAGCCAGATGAGTGCGGCGAGCAAAATAGAAGCAATGATGCCGACGAAGAGGATAAGTCCGGATGATGAATCTTTCAGCTCGTCATCGAGCTGCGGCGTTGATGTGATTTTGATTCTCCACGGCGCCTGCTGTGCGTTTTTGCCATCATCGCCGCCGATGACTTCGTTGAACTGCGCATTCTGCTCGGCGGGCATGTTGGCGGCGATTGTTTCGTCCATTAATCTGGCGTTAATGCGGTTCCCGTTGGCCCGGCTTATGTTTGCAAGAATATCGCCCAGATTAACAAGCCCGGTAACGTGACCAGGCATACGCGTTGATCCAGCCAGTTTTTCTTCTGTGGTCGACGTTGTATCGCGTACGATGGCAATGACGACTGCGGTTCCGCCGTCTTTGGCCGGGATTTTTATGGGAGCCGATATGGCAGGACCCGCACGTTTACCGGCCTCAGCAACGACGAGTGCAACAGCAGGAATGGCTTCCAGATCGGGATCGGGCGACGTAGCACCTGGCAAAGGCTTGAACGAATAGGAAAGTTTGAGTGGTGCGGCTACCGTTGATGGTGCGCCACTGGCAGCGGCGCTGGTGGTAACGTAATCGATTCGCACCAGACTTTGGCGGTTATTGCCTTTATCGACGTGGTTCTTGAACAGGTTGGTCCAGGCGCGCGCGTCCATGCTTGTGGTGGGCAGCACCGAAACAAATGCGGCCGTGCTTTCCAGCAAATCTTTTGTTGCCTGAAGTTCATTGTGCAGGCTTACCTGTGCGGCACGAGAGATTTCCTGAAACCGTCTTGACGCAGCAGCATCGGCACGCTGTTCACTTTTATAAGCGGCAAGCACGGTTCCAGCCAGCAAGGCCAGCAATACCAGCCATGGCAACTCGAATCGTGGACGGGAGCCTGCCGAACCCGTTACCAGAACTGGCGTTGCATTTTGTGTGCCATGGCCGACAGGCATGGTGCCTGTCGAATTTTGAGTGGCTTCGATGTTTGAGTCCAAATTTTAGTCAGCCGCAGGTTGAAGGTGTTGGTGTCATGACACAGGACAGGAAATCAACGCAAGGCGCTCATCATGAAAAACCCGGCACAGCCGAAATCGGGTGATACGATTTTGCCGCAGCAGAAAAGGATAGTGCAATGCTGACTTCTGCCGCGCGATTGATCCGTTCAATCAGACTAGATTTATTGGTTTCCGCGCCTTGAATAAGTGCTTCATTCGCTAAAATTCCATTAACCGAAGCAGTGCCCGATGTGCCAAACAAACGTCCGAGTTCTGCAAGCACAACGAGTGCTGACGATGGTCGGTCATCGGGGTTTTTAGCGAGCATGCTATTTAGCAGTGGGGTGAAGCGCTCTAAATGTTGCGGTAGTTTCGGCAGTGGCGCGTTTACATGCAGTTCAAGCATTGTCTGCGCATCTCTGGCTTGATATGGGGGTTTACCCGTCAACAGTTCGAAGAACATCGCGCCGAGCGAGTAAATGTCGGCACGTTGATCGACTTTCTGGCCGGTGGCTTGCTCAGGTGCGATGTAAACGGGTGTGCCAAAAACTTCACCATGCATGGTAAGGTCTAAATCTGTGTGGGCATGTTTGGCGATGCCAAAATCAGCCAGTGCAAGAGACCCATCAGCACGCAGCATGACGTTATCCGGCTTCATATCGCGGTGTACGATACCGCCCTTATGGACAGCGCTGAGTGCCGCCGCAACTTGAATCAGGATGGCAACTGCCGTATGTGGGGTGAGCGTCTGATATGGCGTGAGCTGCAGTGTATGCGAGAGTTGTATCAGCTTGCGCAAATCACCTTCGGCAAAATACTCCATGGCAATGTAGGCATGGGTTTCAGAAAACCCCTGATGAAAAATTTTTGCCACATTAGGGTGGCTAATTTGCGACACCAACGCATATTCGGTAATAAATCGTTGCATCACCTCGCCATCCTCATCGGCGGTAATGCGCACCAGTTTGAGCACATGCCGTTCACCAGAGTCTGCGCGCTCCGCCAGGAATACCTGCGACATCCCGCCTTCACCGAGTTTTTTAATCAGCCGGTAACCATCGAGATCCTCGGTTGGCATGCGGTTCGATGGCGGTGGACGAGACAGTAGAGCGGGTTCAGCGCTGATGGCGTCATCGGCGCGTTTGGTATTGTGCAGATTCTGTTTGGATTGCGCGGCACGTTTTAGACGCGCCGCAACCGAGTTCAACAAATCCTGGCGCTTGACCGGCTTCGCCAAAAAGTCATCTGCGCCCAGTTCCATACCGCGCCGAAATATTGTTACGTCGCTATGCTGGCTCAGCAAAATAATCGGAATGAATGCAGTAGTTGGTCGTGCGCGAACGGTCTCAAGCAACTCAAAGCCATCCATCCTCGGCATCGAAATATCTGTAATGATGAGATCGGGTGCGTTACTCAGTATCTGAGCGAGTGCGTCTTCTCCATCTTCAGCAATTCTCACCACAAAATCGGCGCTCGCCAAATGCATGCGCAACAGCTCACGAATGACGCTATCGTCATCGACGACCAGAATATTTAATTGACCTGCTGCGGACGGCATGTTTTAAACCTTACAAGATATTGGTACTGATTGTGCTAAACCTAACAGAATAAAACAGGTCTCACATTGGATAATTTCATAAAAATGTCGCTTTGCAGTCTAAAACTAGGGTGCCAGTGATACCGCCTTTCAGTGTTGTGTATGGTGCTTTTTCAGCAATGACACAAGTTTACCGTTAGGCGGCTTTAGACAAACTAAGCCAAGATCACGAATACAAAGTGTTACCATTCAATATGTTGCAATAAAATATGATTTTAATGATAACGCTCCCGATGCAAAAAAATCTTCTTCAAGTATGCCGTGTTGGCGTTTTCCACAGCCTCTTGCGGGTTCTTGCCTGCCTGATACTGGCTAGTATCTTCTCATCTGCCGCGATGGCAAACATCTATTCTTTTACCGATGAAAAAGGTGTTGTGCATTTTTCAAATCTGCCGCATTTGGACAAGCGCTTTCGTATGGTTTACCGCATTCCAACTGACGGTAACATGCGCCCCAATGCGTGGTCTGCCAGTGGCCCGGTCACCGTTGATATCGGCAAGTACGTTCCTATTATCGCTAATGCCGCGAAAATTAACGGCCTTGACCCAAAACTTATTCACGCTGTGATTCGTGCAGAATCCGGCTACAACGCGCGTGCATTGTCACCCAAAGGTGCGGTAGGTTTGATGCAGCTGATTCCCGCAACCGCTCAACGCTATGGCGTAAATAATATCAACGATCCGAGCGACAATATTCATGGCGGCACACGCTACCTGCGCGATTTGCTGACCATGTTTAATGGCAATGTTGAGCTGGCACTGGCAGGCTATAACGCAGGCGAGAACGCCGTCATACGCGCCGGTAATCGCATTCCCAACTATCCTGAGACGATGGCATACGTGCCGAAGGTAATGAATTTTTATCGCACGGTGGATTTGTCGCGGTTTTGATAAAAACTTACATGCCGCCTGCGCATGCGCCAAGCTTTTTTTGTCCCTGAATTACGCCATCGCCCGATACGCGGGCAGCGTTAAAAATTCTTCGTAATGATCGTCCATGACAAGTTTTTCAAACATCGCGGCACCGTCAACATATTTGCCTGCGGCATAAGCGGCTTCGCCTGCGATGTCCGGCGTTTTTTTGAGCTCATCGGCGATCAATTGTTTGACCATTTCTTTCGTCACCTTGCGGCCATCGTCGAGTACACCTTTGCTCGAGCGAATCCACTGCCATACTTGGCTGCGCGAAATTTCGGCGGTGGCGGCATCTTCCATCAAATTAAAAATCGGCACGCAACCGTTGCCACCGAGCCATGAGCCAACATACTGAATGCCGACCTGAATATTGTTGCGCACACCAGCTTCGGTGATCGGTGCTTCGGGGCGGAAATCGAGTAAATCTTGGGCCTTGTAATTCACATCATCACGTTGCTTGTGAATTTGATTGGGCGAGGGCATGTGCTCATCGAATACCGCTTTCGCCACCGCGACCAAGCCGGGGTGCGCGACCCACGTGCCATCACAGCCATCGGTGACTTCACGCAGTTTGTCGAGACGCACTTTTTCAAACGCGGCATCATTTGCTGCAGGATCGTTTTTGATCGGAATTTGCGCCGCCATGCCGCCCATCGCAAATGCTTTGCGCTTGTGACAAGTTTTCACCAGCGTGAGCGCGTATGCACGCAGAAACGGGGCCATCATGGTCACCTGCGCACGATCCGCGAGGCAGAAATCTTTATTGAGACGGAATTTTTTGATCGCTGAAAAAATGTAATCCCAGCGACCAATATTCAGGCCCGCGCTGTGTTCGCGCAACTCGTACAAAATCTCGTCCATCTCGAATGCGGCGACGATGGTTTCGATCAGCACCGTGCCTTTGATTGATCCCTGCGGCACACCAATTTCAGTCTGCGCAGCAACAAAAATATCGTTCCACAAACGTGCTTCAAAATATGATTCCATTTTCGGCAAATACAAATACACACCGCTGCCACGCGCGAGTAATGTTTTGACGTTGTGGAAAAAATACATCGCGAAATCGAAGATGCCGCCTGATACCGGCTTGCCATCCAGCGTGATATGTTTTTCGTCAAGATGCCAGCCGCGCGGGCGTGGAAACAGCACGGCGGGCTTGTCGTGGAGCTTGTACGATTTACCGTTTTGCGTAAGCGTGATCGTGCGTAAATTTGCATCACGCAAATTGATTTGCCCGTCAATCATGTTGTGCCAGGTTGGGCAATTTGCGTCTTCAAAATCAGCCATAAAGGTATTCGCGCCGCAGTTGAGCGCGTTGATCACCATCTTGCGATCGGTCGGGCCGGTAATTTCCACGCGGCGATCCTGAATATCTTTTGGCACCGGTGCCACCACCCAGTCACCGTCGCGAATACTCTTTGTGGCGGACAAAAAATCAGGCAACATCCCGGCATCAAATTCTTTTTGCCGTACATCACGTTTAGCGAGTAAGGTTTGACGAGTGGGCTCGAATTTGCGGGCAAGTTTGACGAAAAATGTCAGCGCTTCTGGCGTGAGAATCTCAGCAAACGCAGGTGTGATGGCCGCGTGAATCGCCAGACCGGGAATTGAAGCCGAATGAGGCAAACTGGTGATGAATGGGTTACTGGTTGCGTTCATAATTTTTCCTGAAATGCGTGATGGACAATTGAGACAATTGAGGGGCAATATTGAAATGGACGAGATCAAACGATAACCATATTATCCTTCATGTATTATGATATAAAAAATAATATAATCATTAGTAAAACAAAAATATCTCATATCGTACCGCACATAATCTGTTTGATGAGTCGAGGAGAAAAAATGGACCGTTTTAAAGCACTACAAACGTTTTTGGATGTCGCCAAATCCGAGAGCCTATCATCCGTTGCCCGATCAGAAGGCGTTACGCCGGCGATGGTCGGGCGGCGGATCGATCAGCTCGAAGAGCAGCTTGGCGTGAAGCTGTTCAAACGCTCGACGCGGAAAATTACCTTAACACCGGAAGGTGCCGCGTTTTTTGAAGACGTGCGCAACATCATGAATGAATTGCGCGCCGCCGAAGAGTCGCTTTCCGTCGGTGCCAAGAGTGCGACCGGGCGTTTGATTGTCTCGGCACCGACCGCGTTTGGTCGCAAACATATCGCCCCGCATTTGCCCGCGTTCACGGCGGCACATCCGAATTTAAGTGTGACGCTGCTTTTGTCTGAGCGGCTGGTTGATTTAAAAAACGAACGTGTTGATTTAGCTGTTCGCATTGCGGATTTAAAAAACGCCGATCTTATCGCCAGCAAATTGGCGCGTAATCATCGCGTCGTGGTTGCCTCGCCCGAGTACATCAAACGCAGCGGCAAGCCGATGGTCTTGGCAGACCTAGCCAAGCATCATTGCCTAGTCACCGCGACCGAAGCAGGCCTCGCAGATTCATGGACGTTTCGCGAGCCAGCGGATACCAAGGACGCCAAGGCATCTAAGGCTGAAAATGCAGCGGCCAAAAACATCACCGTCAAAGTCAGTGGCAATCTGCAATGCAACGATGGTGAAGTCCTCACCCGCTGGGCACACGCCGGGCAGGGCCTCGCGTGGCGCAGTGCATGGGAAGTCTCGGAGGAAATCGAGCGCGGCAGATTGATCGAAGTGCTGCCCAAATTCGCCGCACCGGGCAACGATATTTTTGCCGTCTACCCTGACCGAAAATTTTTACCCGCCAAGGTGCGCGTGTTTATCGATTTTCTGAAAAAAACCTTCGGCGATCCGCCGTATTGGGAGAAGCAGAAAAAGTAGTTTTCAAATGGCTACATGCTCA
This sequence comes from Burkholderiales bacterium, assembly GCA_025350945.1. Classification (GTDB taxonomy): domain Bacteria; phylum Pseudomonadota; class Gammaproteobacteria; order Burkholderiales; family Usitatibacteraceae; genus UKL13-2. Next base: position 15,282 of record JANXWW010000407.1, on the reverse strand, counting down.
AACACAAGGTAGGGAGGGCAGTTTCAGAGGCAATACCTGAAAAGCCTCGCCAATAGGGCGTCTTCAGGCATAGAGCTTAAAGAATGTCGCCAATGCTGGGGCTCGGCGATATCGATACACAACTTATTTATTGCTGTTGTTGCCCCTGCTTGCCCTGGCCTTCACGGACTGGTTTTTCGACATGTTGTGGTTTCTCGGCGAGCTGTGGTTTTTCTGCTTGTTGTTGGTGTTGTTGGTGCTGCTGCTGAGGATGCGCTTGAGCGTGTGGTTGCTGCTGAGTTTGTTGCTGCTGGATTTGTTGAACTTGTTGCTGCGGCTGCACGCGCTGTGCGGCTTGCACTTGTCGTTCTTGTTGACGTTCCTGACGTTCCTGACGTTCTTGTCGCTGAACCGGCACGGCGTTTTGTTGAATTTGTTGTACGTGCTGTTGTGTATGTTGTTGTGTATGTTGTTGTGTAATCTCGCGCTGCGGTCTTGCTTGCGGATTCACGTTGGCATCGCCTGCTTCCGGCCCGCGATTTTGACGAATACGCTGTTGCCCATTAGGTTCGCCACCGTTTATTAAGCCCGGCTTCGCACCTTGTTGCACATAGGCGGGTTGCGGTTGTTGCTGCAACACCGGCTGCACCATTTGATTCACGACTGGCGGGCGCTGTGCTGATTGCACAGCGATGGGTGCGGGTGCCACAGGTACAAAAGCGGGTACGGGAGGAATCGCATTCGGTGCGCCTGTTGCGCGCGGCGGAACTTGTTGCGCTGGGGGTTGTAACTGAGGTTGTAATTGAGCTTGTGTCCCGCCCTGTTGCAGCGGCTTGCCAACAACAGCGCCATTTACGACAGGCGTTACTGGCGCGATTGCTTGTGATGGCGCGCCATTATTAATCGCGGCTGCACCTGCAACCGCTGCACCACCAACGCGACCCGGTACTTGATTTTGCTGCACTTGCTGGCCCTGCTGGTTTTGAACTTGTCCACCCTGCATCTGTGGCGCTGCTGCATACACCGGTGCCACGTTATTGCGACCACGCGCCCACACTGAATTTGCTGCATTTGAATTCGCATTCTGCTGCATGGGTTGCCCCGCTAATACCGGCTGACCCTGCACAATCGGGCGCGGCACATTCATTACTTGCTGCGGTTGGAACGTGGCAATGTTGGCCGACGTTTCGCGAATCGCGTTAACCGCGATTGGTTTGGATTGCACAAATACATTCTGATTCACAAACGTCGCACCCGGCACCTGATTTTGATAGCGCGCGGGTGGATTGTTGTTGATGATCGTCACGTTGTTGGTCACGTAATTTACATTGCGAATATAGTTCACGTTATTCGTGTAGCGCGGCACGTAATGTTCACGCGGTGCCAGCGGAAACCAGCCTACTGATTCGCCGACGGCAATATTCACGCTCAAGCCGGGGCGACCGTACCAGGCGACTAGTGCAGGCGCGTAAGCGGGACGACGGTTGTATGCGCCCGGCCACCAGCACCAGCGCGAATTGATTGTCACCCAACGACCATAGTGAAACGGCGCGAAACCCCACGGCGCATCATCTACCCAGGTCCAGCCCCATGGATTGACGTATGACCATGAGCCATGACGATACGGTGCCCAGCCAGACGACACATAGCGTGGTGCCCAGACACGGCCATATTCGCCGTTGTCAATCCAGTCGCCGTGGGTATCAAGCTCCTCGTAACCAGTCATGTACGACGATACAACTTGTGAGTTCACATAACGCGTGTGAGTGCGATCCCAGTCGCGATCCCGCGCATCTGCCCAGCGATCAAAATCTGATTCCGAGGCGGTTTCAAAACGATAATTATTTGCCCCGCGACTACCCTCAGCAATCAGGGTGCGGCCGCGATCAATGATGATCGCGCTCTCGCGGCTGTTGGTGGCTTCAAAGCGTGCGCGTCCGGCATAGACAGAAATGCGGCTTTCCGCGCCATCCTGCGCGGCATCAATGCGGTAGCGACCATTGCCTTCGATCACAAAACGACCATCCGCGGTCTCCACGCTTAATGTGTTGCGGTCACGACTATCGCCATCCCCGCGATTGCGAATATTGATACTGCCCCGTTGAAGATAGGCCAGCGTATTGTCGTCATCGATACGGATAAAATCCAGAATCGAATTATCATCAACACGGATCGCCGATGGGCCAATCCGGACTTCCGCACGTGAGGCACCTTCAGTCCAGACGGAATTCTCAGAAGTCACGGGGAAATTAATGCGCGCTGGTTTCCAGCCTTCGCTGCGATCCATAAAGAACGAAACATTGCCTGTAACCAGACTCACTCTGCCGACGCGGTTGGGCGGCTCGGCAGACACACTGGCGGCGAAAGTTGCGGTAGCGAGTGTGGTGGCAAGTGCGGTGGCAAGTGCGGCCAATATGACTGATGATCGGTTAAGTACTTGGCGGAATGGTTTCAGCATAACGTGATCCTCTGGTGACGGCGGGACAAATGGATGTTTTAAAACGCTTCTGCTTACACAACGGGCGCGGAAAGGTTTCGTTGACTTTGTAAAGTACTATCGAGTTTTGATCGCATGAAATTGAAATTCATGAGAACATAGAAGTGTGCTAAAACAAAGTCTTAGAACATAGTGTCATCATAATGGTTTAAATAAAGTTCCACGATAAGGTTCCTTAGTAAAGTTCCTACGCGCCTAAAGCGGCGTTATCAACGATGTCGCGTCGCTGGGAGTGTGGATTAGCGATGGGTGCAACGAGCATCAGGACGCGACGACAATATCAATGCCTACATTAAGAGCCACGCGATGGATTCGAATACAGTATTTACAAAAACAGCCAAAGGCGTCACGCAAGTCAACCAGCGCACGCAATCTTTATCGCGTGATTTGACGCGCGTATTAAAAGCAATTGACGGCAAATCAACAGTCGCGCAATTGGCCGTCAAAACGGATATGACGGTATTGGCAGTCGGCAAAACGCTGGCTCAACTTCAGCGCGATAGTTTTACCAAAATTTTTGAAATCAAGGTTGAGATTCCGCTCAGTGATTTTGGTGGGGATGACGATTTTGATTTTACAGCGGTGAGCAAATTAGGCTCCGTAAGCGCCAATTCAAGCGCCAGTTTTGGACCATCACCATTTCAGCGCGCGGCGAGTCTGGCAAATCAGGTGGAGCACGCAACCCCGGTGGCAGTCGCTGCGCCACCCAAAGTGGATACGAGGCAATTAAGTGCGGCGCGCGCGCAGGCGAAAGCCGAAGGCGAGCGCATGCAGGCAGAAGCAATACGCGTGCAAGCCGAGATTCAACGCGCCCGACAGCTCGAAGTACAAAAAGCGCAAGCCGAGGCGCGCGCCAGAGCCGAGCGCGAGGCCGAACTGCATGCGCGACTGGAAGTTGAAACGCGTGCGCGCAAAGAAGCGGAGTTGCGCGCGATGGAAGAGGCGCAGCGCGCGCAAGCTGCGGCGGAAACAGCGCGTAAGGCGCTTGAGGCCAAGCTGATCGAAGAAAAACAGCAGCGCGATTCGATGGCGGATACCCGCGCACGCTTGACGCGAGAGCAAGTAGAGCGCGAATCCGAACATCAACGGGCATTGTCCGCCGCCAGGGCGCAAGCCGAAGCAGAAGCGCAAGCGTTGGGCCGCGCGCGAGTAGAGGCCGAGGCGGAAGCGAAAGCACTCGCGGCGGCACGGATGCAGACCGAAGCCGCTGCAAAGCGACAGGCAGCCGAATTCGAAACCGCGCAGCGTGATCTTCGCCAACAGCTCAAGGCCGAGATTGAGGCGACCGTGCGCGAAGAGATGGAAACGATGTTGCGCTCGGATATCAACGAAAGCGCGCGCAGCGAAGTCGAAGCTGCCGTCCTCGAAGAAGCGCAAAACGAAGCGCGGCGGATGCTTGAATTAAGGCTTGACGAAGAGCGCAAAACCTTATCACGTGCTTCAGCGCAAGCCACTGAGCGCGCGGAAGCAGATGCAAGATTGATGCTGGCCGAGCAGGAAATTCGCATTCGCTCGGAAATGGAAGCACGGATTGCGACCATTGCCGAAGAAAAAAATCGTGCGGAAATTGAAGCGCGAAAAATGGCCGAGGCGCAAGCTGAAGCTGCATCGAAAGCCGCTGCCGAATTTGCCGCGCGATTGAAAATTGAAGAAGAAGCGCGGCGTGCCGCCGAGGCCGAGGCACAATGGCAGCGTGAAGCACAACAAGAAATCGAAGCGCGCACACGCGCTGAAGCCGAGAAAAAAAATCGCGGTGATGTTGAAGCGCGCAAGAATGCTGAAGCGCAGGCCGCTGCTGCGTCAAAGCAGGCGAACGAGCTTGCCGAACGGCTGAAAACAGAGGAAGAAGCGCGTCGTGCTGCCGAGAAACAGGCGAAGACGCAGCGCGAAACAGACGCCCGCAATCGCTCACGATTGGAAGCCCGCGCGCGCGAAGAGTTGGAAGAGCGCGCCAAGGTGGAAGCGGATCTGGCCCGCAAGCTGGTGGTCGAGCAAGAAGCAAAAATGAAAGCGCAGGCGCAGACACTGATTCAGCAGGAATTGCGTCAACAGGATCAACTCAAGAGCCAATCAGAGCTGGAGGCCGAGCGCCGCGCTCGCGAGGAAGCTGAGAAAAAAGCGGCGCTTGAATCTGAAGGCCGCGAGATCGCCTCGCGTACGGCTGAAGAAGAAACCGCCCGACGCGAGCGCGCCGAGCGTGAAGCCGAAGAAACTATTGCCAAAGAACGCGCAGCGCGCGAGCGTGCGGAAGAGCGTGCGCGGCTGGATTTCGAGGCGGAAGAAACGTCGCGCAACGCGCAAGTCGCGCGGCTAAAAGAGTTGCGCCTGCAAAATGAAATGGTTGAGCAAGAACGACTCGATGCTGAAAAAGGCAAGCCGAAAAAGCGCGCGCCCAGAAAGCCGCGCAATTGGTTGCGCTGGTTCGTCACCGGTGGCCTAGCACTGGTTGCGATTGCGTTCGCGCTGTTGCAGGTGATGCCACTTAATAAGCTGAGCACGCGTCTTGAAACGGCGCTGTCAGCATGGCTGCATGACGACGTGAGTGCGAGCAATTTGCGCATTGCTTTGTTGCCCGCGCCGCATCTGAAAGTTGAGCAGATAGCGCTGGGTAAACTGCTTGATGTGAAAGGTGGCAGCGGCAAATTTCGCATGGATTTGGCGTCCCTTTATGGTGATAAATTCATCGTCGATTCCATGGAGTTTCAGGATGTCACGATTGCCCCTGAAGCCATGCCCCGTGCGTTGCAATGGGTGGATGCAAAAAATCGTGGCACGGGCATGGAGATCGAAAAGATCACGCTGAAAAATGTGAAGCTCACTGTTCCTGGCGTGGCTATTGAGTTGTTTGATACTGACCTGCAGTTTGACAAGCAAGGCGCATTGATACGGGCAACGGCGCGTGGTGGTGGCGGTAAATGGACGCTTGATGTCGTGCCTGTGCCATCAGTTGTCCAGGGCGATGATGTGGTCGGCCCGCCCGCACCGAAAATGTGGACGGTTGATTTTTCCGCGAAAGGCATGTCGTTACCCATTGGCGCGCCTGTTCCCGTGAACAGCGTGACGGCCAAAGGTACGTTGGTGGGCAATGAATTGATCTTCCCGAAATTCGATGCGCAATTGCTGGAAGGCTCAATTGTCGGCAGCTTGAATGCAAGCTGGAAAGAGGGCATTAAATTTAATTCAATTTTCACGGCGAAAAAAATTCGTGTCAATCAATTAGCGGAAGTGTTTACCCGCGATGTCGCACTGACCGGTCGCATGGGCGGTGAATTTACAGCGTCTGGTAGTGCGCCAACGCTGGGTGCGCTGCTCGCCAGACCAAACATTCTGGGCAGCTTCAAGGTGGTCGATGGCTCGATCAGCAACGCCGATCTGGTACAGGCCATGCGCTCGCCCGACAGCGGTGGGCGCGGCGGGCAATCAAAGTACACGGAGCTCATCGGGCAATTGCGACTGGCGGATGGCGTGACGCATTTCGAGAAAATGAAATTGGCGGGCGGCGTGTTGCTGGCAAATGGCAATGTGAGCGTGGTGAATGGCTCCGGTGCATTATCAGGCACCATCAATTCGGAAATTCGCTCAAGCGTGGCGCAGGATCGCGCCGTATTTACGATTTCCGGCAATGTCGCGCGACCGCTGTTGAAGCGACCTGGTGAGCGTTTGGTGCGGTAGCGGGAGTGGCTGCCTGTAGAATAGAGGTATGACAAGCACCTCGAATCCACCAGCCACTCTTAAGGCCGCGCCGCTCTCGAACGCGACACATTCTGCCCATCCGTCTGCTGGTTCTGCTGATGTTGATAACGGTGATGAAGCCAAACCACGATCCAAGCCAGAACCTAAACGCTCACCCAAGGATATTAAAAAGCTCGCCGCGCTAATTCGTTTTGTCGCACCCTACAAAGGCCGCTTCGCGCTCGCGATGCTGGCGCTATTGGTGGCAGCAGGCACCGTGCTGGCGATCGGGCAAGGCCTAAAGCACGTGATCGATCAAGGTTTTACCAGCGGTAACGCGGCGACACTCGATCAGGCGCTGCTCACGTTGGGTGGCTTGCTGTTTGTGCTGGGCATTGCCACGTTCTCGCGCTATTACCTGATCTCGTGGGTCGGGCAGCGTTTTGTGGCCGATCTTCGTCGCGCGGTGTATGACCATATTTTGACGCTTTCGCCTGCCTTCTTCGAGCGCACCCGCACCGGTGAAGTGATTTCGCGCCTGACCAACGACACCACTTTGGTCGAGAGCGTAATCGGTAGCGCGTTCTCGTTTGCGCTGCGCAACTCAGTTTTGTTTATTGGTGGGGTGGTGATGCTGTTTATCACCAGCGTGAAGCTCACCTTGTTCGTGCTGTGCGGTATTCCGCTGATACTCGCACCCATTGTCCTGTTGGGACGGAAGGTCAGAAAATTATCGAAAGACACCACGGATCGTGTCGCTGATGCGAGCGCCTACATTGATGAATCGCTGCATGAAATTCGTACCGTGCAGGCCTATGCGCATGAGCCGATTGATCGCAATCATTTTGCGCAATATGTTGAACATATTTTTGATACGGCGGCTACCAAAGCGCGCTATACCGCGAGCCTTATTGCGTCAGTCATCATGCTGGCATTTGGCGCGGTCGCAGTTATTTTATGGGTTGGCGGACATGATGTGATCGAAGGCCGCATTACCGCCGGACAGCTATCCGCCTTCGTGTTCTATGCGATTCTCGTCGCCAATGCGGTGGGTGCGGTCTCTGAAGTTTATGGTGAGCTGATGCGTGCCTCGGGTGCGTCCGAGCGCCTGATGGAGCTACTCAACACCCCCGCCGATATTGCCGCGCCGGCACATCCGGTGCGAATGCCTGCATCTGTTGGCGGGGAAAAATCAGGCCATATTAAATTCGAAGCGGCGACTTTTCACTATCCATCGCGCCCCGATACGGCCGCGTTGGATCAATTCTCGCTCGATGTGGTGGCCGGTGATGTGATCGCCCTGGTTGGTCCAAGCGGCGCGGGTAAAACCACGGTGTTTCAGTTGCTATTGCGCTTTTACGATCCGCAACAAGGCAGCGTGAGTATTGACGGCGTTGACCTTCGCTACGCTGATCCGCTCGATGTGCGCTCAAGAATTGCGTTGGTCTCGCAAGATCCCGTCATCTTCGCCGCCAGTGTGGCGGAGAACGTGCGCTATGGGCGCGCCGATGCAAGCGATGCCCAGGTGCGCGCCGCTTGCGAAGCCGCATATGCGCTGGAGTTTATTGAGGCCATGCCCGATAAATTTGACACCAATCTGGGCGAGCGTGGCGTCAAATTATCCGGCGGGCAGCGCCAGCGCATCGCGATTGCGCGCGCGTTTCTGGCGGATCGCGCGATCTTGTTGCTTGATGAAGCCACCTCCGCACTCGATGCCGAGTCTGAACGTATGGTGCAGCTCGCGATGGAAAAATTGATGCAGGGCCGCACCACCCTCATCATCGCGCATCGACTGGCAACCGTGAAATCAGCGGATCGTATTATTGTGCTCGATGCCGGCAAAGTCGTTGCCGAAGGCACGCACGAAGCGCTGGTGGTGGAGGGCGGGCTTTACGCACGGCTCGCGGCACTGCAATTTAATACGGGTTGAAATTTGCCACCGCTTGCTTTAAAAGTTTCGCCCCCAATATTTCTACATTAAACAAATAACGATTACATCCCATGTCAAATGCTTCCGCACCATCCAGCACCGAACGCGCGCCCGAAACAAGTGCTGCGCCAAGCGCTGCACCCAAGTTCACAGAAGAGCCGGTCGTTCACATTCACCACTGGAACGAAGGGTTGATGTCGCTGCGCATCAACCGTGATGCCGCCTATGGTTTTGTACCCGGTCAGTTCGCGCGCATTGGGCTGAAAAAGCCAGACGGTGAAATTATCTGGCGCGCTTATTCCATCGTTTCGGCACCGCATGAAGCGTTTCTGGAATTTTTCCTGGTGATCGTACCGACCGGCGAATTTTCCAGCCGAGTTGCGACACTAAAGCTTGGCGATACAATGTTTGTGGAAAAACAATCGCAGGGTTTTTTAACCGCTGATCGTTTCAAGGATGGTCGTGATTTGTGGCTGATGGCGACGGGTACAGGCCTGGCACCGTATATTTCGATGGTGCGTGATCATGTGCTGTGGCAGCAATTTGAAAATATTGTCATCGTGCTGTCGGTGCGCGAACGCAGTGATTTAGGCTATACCGAAGAATTAAAATTCCTCGCCGATAATTCGCCACGGCCTGGTGGCGCCAGGCTTAAATTTGTGACCACGCTCACGCGTAACACGCTTGATGGCGCGCTCAATGGCGTATTGAGCGGCAGAATCAACGCACTCATTGAATCGGGCGAGCTTGAGCATGCCGCATCTTTGCCGCTCAGCGACGAGCATTCGCGCTTCATGTTGTGCGGTAATCCTGACATGGTGGAAGGCATGCGCGCGCTGCTGAAATCGCGCGGGTTCCGGATGAACCGAAAGCTGGAGTCGGGCCATATCATCGTTGAAAACTATTGGTGATTTTTACCTTGAATTGACGCTTTTTGCACAAGCAGCGTTTGCCGTGTTAGCTTCCGGACATTACTTTTCCAGATCATCACCCCGGAGTGCTAAAAATGATCCAAAATATTGTTACTAAAAACAGTATCTTTGCTGCCACCGTTATTATCACGACGGCATTGCTTCAATCGTGCGCCACAGCCCCCACATTGGACGCAAAATTGGATGCCCCTGTTGCTGCCGCGCCCGCGTCTGAGTCAGCGCTCGCCCGCCTCAAGGGGCCGCCTGCTCCACCTGTCGCACCGGTACGAATCGTTACCGAAACATTTTTTTCACAAAGCGTGCCCGATCCATATCGCTATATGGAAGATGTAAAAAATCCTGAAGTCGTCGCCTATATGCGCGCACAGGGCGAGCATACGCGCAGCGTGCTGGATAAAATCCCGGGCCGCGTAAAAATGGCGGCCCGCATTGCTGAATTATCCGAATCGGGCATTGCAATTTCAGGGGTTCAGATTACCGGCGGCAGTGCTTCGTCACGCGTGTTTTATTACAAATTATCGCCCGGTGAGACCATGCGCAAATTGTATGTACGCGACGGCTTTGCCGGTGTTGAGCGTTTGCTATTCGACGCGCAGTCGCTCGCTGTTGCTGATCCACAAGCGAATGCCGCGCCGAAGCGCTGGGCGCTCGATTTTTATCGCGCCTCGCCCGATGGTGCGCATGTTGTAGTCGGTGTTGCCGCGGGTGGCTCTGAAGAAACATCGCTCCGCATTATTGAAGTCGCTGGTGCCAAACCCGTCGGCCCCGCAATTGACCGAATCGGCTTTGCTGAAGGTCTCGCGTGGTCAGCCGACAGCAAATCATTTTTCTACAATCGTCTGCCCGCGCAAAAATCAGGTGAAACTAAAAACCGATATTTAAATAGCGTTGCGTACCGCCATGTGCTGGGCCGTGCAGCGGCACAAGATGAGGCGATATTTGGCCCCGGTGCGGCAGCCAATGTCACCTTCGCAGATATCGATATTCCGCATGTTCAGCCGACCGCCGACGGCCGCTATTTGGTGGGCAAAATCGAGCACGGTGATCTGCGCGAAATCAGCCTTTATGTGGGTGATGCATCGCAGCTTCCAGGCCCGATTACGTGGCGCAAAGCGGTGGAGCCCAAAGATGGCGTGACCGCTTATGCGCCCGCCGCAGGCGCACTTTATCTGCTCACCCACAAGGATGCGCCGCGCAACAAAATCATGCGCGCCAATCTCGCCAAGCCTGATTTCGCATCAGCCACCACCGTCGTGCCGCATGGTGATACCGTGATTAGCGAAATGGCATTGGCGCAAGACGCGCTCTATATCCGCGAGCTGCTGGCGGGTGTGGATCGCATGCAGCGGCTTAATTTTAACAGCGCTGTCTATACCGGTGGCCGCCTGGAATTTGTGCGCTTGCCATTTGATTTGGCGGTGCGGCAGATGGTCGCTGACCCATTGCGCCCGGGTGTATTGCTGCGGCTTGAGGGCTGGACGGAATCGCCGCAATACGTGAATATCGAAGCGCGCAGCGGCAACGTGATTGATACGCGGCTGCAACCAAAATCAAAAGTTGATTTTGAAAATATGACGGAAGTACGTTTGACGGTGACGGCTAAAGATGGCGCAAAAGTACCGCTGTCACTGATCTACAAAAAAGGCACCTCGCTCAATGCCTACAACCCGACGCTGATGGGAGCATACGGTGCCTATGGATTCACGCAGTCCCCTAGCTTCTCGCCCACCTCAATGGCGTGGCTCGAACGCGGTGGCATTCTTGCAACCTGTCACGTGCGCGGCGGCGGCGAATTCGGTGTGGAATGGCATCGCGCCGGGCAGAAGCTGAACAAGCCAAATTCGTGGCGTGATTTGATCGCCTGTGGCGAATACATGATCCAACGCAAATTTACGCGCAAAGAATTGCTTGCCATTCAAGGCGGCAGCGCAGGCGGCATTACCGTCGGTCGCGCGTTAACGGAGCGGCCTGATTTGTTTGCGGCTGTGGTGCCATCGGTGGGCATGCTCGATACTATGCGTGCAGAATTTACACCCAATGGTCCGCCGAATATTCCTGAATTTGGCAGCGTGAAAACCGAGGATGGTTTCAAAGGGCTGCTTGAAATGAGCTCGCTGCATCATGTAAAAGAAGGAACGAACTATCCTGCTGTGTTGTTGATGCACGGCGTAAATGATCCGCGCGTTGAAGTATGGCATTCGGCAAAAATGGCGGCACGTTTGCAGGCCGTGACAGATACGAATAAAAACGCAAAGCCAGTTTTATTGCGGCTGGATTATGATGCTGGACACGGCGTGGGCTCGACCAAATCGCAACGCAATGCCGAGCTTGCCGATATTTATTCGTTTTTGCTGTGGCAATTTCAGGATCCGGAATTTCAGCCCAAATAGTATTTTTATTTACATGCACTGGATAAATTCGCGGCGGACGTAGGGAGGAAAAATGGAAAACAAAATTGTCCGCCAGTTCAATCACACTCTCCTGTGGCCGGTGCAGTTGCAAACGCTCCGCCGCGAGCCGGGCGGCAACGTATTCCTGTATTGGGACAATCTTAAACGCAATCCCGGACCGTGGCAGTACGTTGAAGATGCCTTGCTGATCGAAGATGAATCGTGTCTGGTTGGCTATGAAGAATTCGTTTATTTCCTGCCCTATGTGCAGCGATTTTTATACGGTGTCGGCGACGAGGGGCGCGGTGCGCAATCATCACTTTATATTTTCAAGCGCGATGATGTGCGCGAGGTTCACGTTCGTCTGAAAGCGGATGATGCGCCCATCGTGCTGGATGTGATGCGGCTGAGGCTGTATTTCTTTTACGACATTGATGTCGCCCTCGTGGCACTTGAAGTGGCGGGTAAAGACATCGCGCTTGATGCTGCCATCGAGCTAATGGATCGCCTGGGTCGTCCGTATCCGCCCGCGTGGGAACCAGCCAATAGTGGCGAGCCGATTCAAGGTTCGCATTCGCCGCTGGACGTAAAATTCATTGGCGAAAATGGTGCGGTATTGGCCACCTCGGATTATCAGGATCAAAGCAAATTTTTGCATCTGGTGCGTGGTGAACGGCAAACTCCGCTGACTGCGCACTGGGAATATTTGCTGTCACCGTTAAAGCCTGCCTACCGCGTCGGCAAAGAAATCAAGTATTACCAGCTGGAAAATAAACGCATTCCGATCATGACTTTTTTAGCCTTCGATGATCCGCGCGCACTATCGCGCGGTGATATGGTGAGGCTCGGTTTCGCGGCGAAATGGGGTGAATCGAATACGCTGCCGTATTCAAAAAACTTTCTCACCAATTTTGAAACCGACAATTGTTACGACCGCTATTGGGATGCCGACGATGCAACCAGCGGCATGGATACACGGTTTATTTTCTGCGGTCTGTCGTTCGCGATGATCACCAAAGCCGGGCCGCATACCGGAGCCTTGAATCGCCAATTTCGCCACCAGTTTTTTCAGATTGGCTTGATCGCACATTTTCATAAAGCCGCGTTGCTGTCGATGTCGAATCGTTTCTCACGCGCCGTTGAGCGCCTGCGTGTGCGCGATTTTGAAAGCGTGAAATTATTCAAACGGCATGTGCGCGAAACGCTGGAAGTTTTTTTACGATTCAACCACCGCTATTGGTTTCATGAAATTTCGAATCAGGTGCAGGCAAGTGATTTTTTCAAACGCTGGAGTCATCAATTGGGTTCCGACGCGCTCTATGCCGAGGTCCGTGAAGAAGCGCGTGACATCAATGAATATCTGGATGCTGATCGTGCCCGCAAGCAAAGCGACAACACCACCCGCCTTACCGTGGTCTCGGCCTGTGGCATGGTCGGGACAATCGTCACCGGTTTCCTCGGCATGAATTTATACAGCCATTCCGACATGACCACGCAAACGAAATTTTTGATTTTTTTCGCCGTGTTTATTCCCACCATCTTGTTATCTTTGTACACCGTTATCATCTCGCGACGCGTCGCCGCCTTCATGGAAGCACTGGCATCAGAAGGCCTGACCTGGCGAGAAAAATTTGCAACTTTCCGCCAAATCTGGGGTGTCGACAAGCGCGCCGCCGCCAGAGCGAGACGCAGCGCGGATGGGTTTTCATCAGATGCGGATTAGCGAAGTAACGAATGACGAAGTAACAGATAAGTGGCTGTGAGTTGGCAGTAAAAATTTTGTGGGCTACATAGGAGAAAAATTAATAAACCCTAGTATGGGCGCGCACTTTGAAGCATTTGTGCGTCAAAGTGCGCGCTAAAAATGGCGTTTCAATTCTGCGCCTGTGTTAATTCCTGCGGCAATTCCACATTCGGATAACGCTTACGAAAGCGTACCATTTCATCCGCAAGCTCTTTACTTTTCTCCTGCCGCTTCAGTTCAGTCATGCGCTTGACCCATGCATCTGCTGATTCGATCCGGTCACTTTTCTCGGATACGCCAGCAATCGCGCGTTGAGAAAAAGCGGGTGACTTTTCCATGTTGTCAGCGGCAGGCGGAGGTGCCGGTGCGGGTGCTGCAACAACGGGCGGCGGTACCACTTTACCGGTGGCCTGCGCTGTTAATGCCGCCGTTGCTTCGCGGTCACTTTGTTTTTTGCGCGAAGTATCTTGCACGCCCAAATCGCTTGTTACCTCAGCCTTTATTTCATTTAATACTTTCCGTGATGCTGTTGATGGTGCAGACGGTGTTGCTACCGGTGCAGCAAACGGTGGTGCTTTAGCCATTTCTGGGAACGGTGCAGTTGGCTTGGGCGATGGAGACGGAATTTTCTGCTGTGACACTATTACTTCTAAAGGCGCTGGCGGCGTTTGCATCGCTCGATTTGAGCTGTCCTGCATGCGCGTCATGGTTGGCGCTACCATGGGTTCGCCGACAGATAGTTTTTTTTCTTTAGCTTGATTTAACTGCAGTGTTTGCGCGGTATTTGCCGACGCAGGTGCCGGAGCATAAGCGCGCTTTTCAGCCGCATCACTTTCTAAAACGGGTGCCAACACTCCAACATCTTTTGCTGCTTCGCTGATCACGACTTTATTTTTGTCGCTTGCCGCCACCATATCAGCTATCGGTGGTGCCACTTCCGGCCGATCACGCACCGCCATAAAAATCACTGATGACGTCAGCATCACGGTCGCCGCCGCCGCCAATGGCGTGGTCCAGCGATTGAACCAGGTTTTACCAATCGACGATGGTCCCGACGATACCGCTCGGCGCGCAGCGGCGCGAATTGCATCATCAATAATCGCGCGGGGCTCTTCCTGCAACGCGGCGCGATAGCTTTCTTTCACCTGTTCGGTGCCCGCAATATCCACGCGATCAAAATTATTTCCAGTATTTGACGTACTCATGCGATCTCCTTCAGCCGTTCGCGCAATCGCGCGATGGCGTATCGAAGACGGCTTTTGGCCGCCTCGAAAGTAACTCCCGTGCTGTGCGCAATTTCTTCAATACTCATGCCGCCTTCTTCGTACAGCAAAAATGCTTCGCGCTGTGGTGCGGGCAGGGCGTCCAGTTCGCGCAAAATCGCGTCGCCTTGCTGCTGTGATTCGGCGCGAATTTCAGGCTCATCGACGCGACTGGCGATCACATTGTTAGCAGATTCTTCGTCATCATCAAATGCAACTAAATCGCCACGCTTATGACGTCTAAAAAAATCCATTAAACGATGATGCGCCAAAGTGAACAGCCAGGTGCGAAATTTTGCCTCAACCCGATAGACCTCACGCGATTGAATAACGTTCATCCACACTTCCTGAAACAATTCCTCCGCTTCATCACGCGAACGACATTGCCGCGCGATAAAGCGATAAAGCCCGCCACGATGGCGGCTGTAAAGTTCATCGAATGCACCGGCGTCTCCCGACTGGTAGCGCTGCATTAACGATTCGTCGTCGTCATTTTTTGGTTTTAAATCCATGCTCCGCAGTGTAATACACTAACACTGTGGCACGGCGGGGCATGATGGTTTGCTAACCATGCAACAACAGCATCTTCAACCGCGCTGAATATCACTTGATTTCAAACTCGCCCACCATTATCGTTTCCTTGCCATCTTTTAATCGCATCGTCACGATTTGATCACGTTGCTGCTTGGTGCCAAAACCCGTGGTGAGGCGCATTTGCAAAGTAGTCGCCCCGACTACATTTTGCCGACGATCACCAAAATATTGTGCTTGCACGCGATATTTTCCCGGCTTGGCAAGCTTCAATGAAAACTCCTCCGGCCCATAGCCGCCGGTGAAATCAAGCGACATGCGTCCACCCTGATAGGTCATGCGATT